>JAVVSI010000126.1:0-4498 GCA_036654315.1 Evtepia sp.
AAGCGGGCAGTGTCACAGTGCGGTTGACGGCACGGTTGACCTGTGCCAAACGAATAGAGGGCATATAGACATCAATTAAGGCAGTGCGTTGATTTGGGGCGGCACGGAGTTGGGGCAAGGGTGTCGGGCAAGGGATGGGGTCTGCGTCCTCTTCCATACCAAATAGGACACAGCCGAGGAGTTCACGGGCAGAGATGAGGGCATCGTTGTCATTGACACCGCTGGTAGCGACATTCAAATCAGGGAAAACGACTGCGATTTCCTCTCCGGGTTCATAGGTGAGGACGACCGGATAGCAGTAGCGATCGACTTTTTTCATAGTCAAACCCTCCTTATAGTGTTGGTAAATGGTTTATCATCTGAATAGGAGACCGGATTGAGATTCGATACTATCAAGGGTTTTTCTTGGGATATTCTTGTCCGGATGTTTCACGGTAGTGCGACCTTTTTTAAAAGGGTGTTTGAACTGGTGGTGACTTCCTGTCACGGATATTTCGAACCAACCGTCTGCTTTCAGAAGTTTGATAATTTCTCTTGAAGAATAGCTTTTCATTGTATGCCTCCTCCTGCCACGGACAGAATAACACATATAAAAACATTTGTCAACGAGGTGCAAGCATCTTGTTGTATTATTCAATGAAACTAGCCGCCGATTACCTAGGAATCGGATTCACGCGCCGTCTTTATCCTTATGTATGGATTCCCCCCTCCGTGCATAGGCTACGGCATGGGGGTGATTACAAATGGCGGCATGGAGTCAGGCTTTATGGTCTCCCGGACTTCTGATCTTATTTCTACTGGTCGGCGGATATTTTTCGTTTCGTACCGGTTTTTTTCAGCTTTTTGGACTCCGCGTCTGGATGCGCGGCACCATTGGATCTCTCTTTCAAAAACACCGCTCTGTTGGGGGACTTTCGCAATTCCAAGTCATATCAACGGCACTCGGCGCAACCGTTGGAACCGGCAGTATTGCCGGCGTCGCAACCGCAATTTGTCTCGGTGGCCCGGGTGCGGTTTTTTGGATGTGGGTTTCGGCCTTGCTCGGCATGATGACGGGTTACGCAGAAAAAGTGCTTGCCATTGCTTATCGTCATAAACGCGGCACAGACTGGGAGGGCGGCCCTGCCGAATATATCACAGAAGGCTTACATATGCCGCTGCTTGCCGGATTCTTTTCCATCGCCTGCGTACTCGCTTCGTTCAGCGGCGGGAATGTCGTACAGGCGAATTCCATTGCGTCCATCATGCAGACCGCCTTTGGCTTCAATCCACTCCTCAGCGGCGTCCTACTTGCCTTACTGACCGGAATGGTCATCTTAGGCGGCATTGCGCGGATCGGTCGTGTCTGTGCGGCTCTCGTCCCGGCTATGGCGGCTCTTTTCGTCGGCGGCGGCCTTTTTGTACTGGCAGTCCATCATGCCGCCATTCCCGATGCCTTTTCTGCCATTATCAACGGCGCGTTCACGCCACACGCCGCCCTCTCCGGCGGTGTAGGCTTTTCTATGGCTACCGCTATGCGATATGGCATTGCACGCGGTGTGTTCACCAACGAGGCGGGTATGGGATCCTCCGCGATGGCACACGCGACCGCCGACGTGGAATCTGCCGAAGAACAAGGTTTCTGGGGTATCTTACAGGTTTTTCTTGCCACCATTGTGATCGCCACCCTCTCCGCCCTGGTTATTTTGACTTCCGGCATTCCACAGAATGCTACACTTTCGGGTGTTCCGCTCGCCGCGCGGGCGTTCGAAACGGTACTCGGATCGTGGAGCGGTATCTTTTTGGCGGTCTGCCTTTTGCTCTTCGCCTTTTCTTCCCTGCTCGGTTGGAACTACTACGGCGAAAGAAGCATTTCCTATCTGACGCACAATCCGCGCGCAAAACAAATCTATCGTCTTGTTTTCATCGCATTGATTGTCCTTGGAAGCCTTGCCGATGTCGGCGCGGTCTGGGATCTTGCAGACTTTTGTAATGGTCTTATGGCACTTGCGAATTTGCCTGCTCTCCTCCTACTCTCCCCTAAGGTTCTGTCAATTTGGCGTGCCGAACGCGCAAAAAGCCGCAACCCACAAAAATAGGGTTACGGCTTTTTTGACTTATGCCCCTGTAATCGGTTGTGCGGTGGGTGCTGTTTCCGGTGTGGTGGGGGCGGGTGGTGTCGGTTCCGGTGTTGGTTCCGGCTTTACTTCCGGTTCTGCACCGGGCTTCGAAATCGAATACGCTTCCAGTATTGAACTGTTTCCGGCAGAATCCGGTGCTGCTTGAATCTTAACCGTATCTCCCACATTCAAAATCACAACAATACTGTTCTTCGCTGCGGAGATCGAATAAAAAACGCTCTCTCCGTCCAAACGAATGAAGTAATATGAGTTCCCATCCATGACAGCGGATCGAATCTCTGCAATCGTACCGGTATTATTCGTGCGTGCATCCATGATAGAATCGGGGATTGCATGGGACACGTCGATTTTATTCTGTGCCAAAAGTGCAATATAATTATTTTCGCAACTTGCAACCGTATTGCCTGTTGAGACGATCTGATATTGTGCCACGTTGACCATGGCATACATTTTCACCAGATCGGAACTATCCTTCAGTGACATAAAATAGGTCGGATGTCCGGCAATATTCAGGAGCAGGGGGAATGTCGCGGTATATCCTAAATCCTGCACAACACCCATCGCGGATTCTTGTGCAGATCCCTCTGTTGCACCCGGCGCGGCATAGTACGTTGTCTCCTTGGTGCGCTGATTGGACAGGAGAAAACCAATATTCGAGTTGTCACTGCTGACAGAAGTGATGCCGGTGTACATATACACGTCATCGTTCATGGCAATATAGTTATACCCGCTTGTTGTGACGGTAACATCCTTCTGTCCGATGATCGAGTTAATCCAACCATTTACATAGGTTCCGTAGTAGTTATACTGTTCGGTGATCAGCGTCGCACCATACACGCGATCAACCCACGTTGGAACTTCGCTTGCATCATAGTACACACTTTCACCTGTGGAGGCGTTCAGTAAAACCGCGCCAACGACATTGCGTCCGCCAAATAAACCGATGGATCTTGTTTCACGCGGGCAAACCCAGAAAGGCTGACCGGATTCGTCAATTTCCAAATGTGGTACACTGAACATATAAGTCGGATAACGGAAACGCAACGTACGGTTCAAATCACGACTGAAGTATTCCGAGGGCGAATATTTCATACCCGTTTCATTGAGCGAGGAGAGACGGATCACCTCAACCTCTTGTGTGACCATATCTACCATGACATAGGCGGGCAGACCTTCTTTGCGGTTAAAGAACCACTTGAATACATCGCCATACTCCAAACTGGCCACACGAACCGGTCGGTTTTGGTAGTTGATCTGGGTATAGTCCAGCGCAACTTCAAACTGACTGACCATATCGGACAGTTCCCCCAATTTTTTTGTACCCAGTCTTTGGGCGGAGGACTCGTCGAGCATGGGGATTTCCTCAAACGAGACTTGCTGTACTTCCGAAGCGAAGTCTCCGGTACGAACCTCAAGTAGTTTGTTATAGGAGCCTGCACGCAGAATTGGCAGGGAGATCAGTTCGCCAAGAAGAAAAATGGCGGCGAGTGCGGCAAGAATGATAACCACATATTTACACTGTGTCTTTGCAAATGAGAGGTAATCCTTGATCGTAATGTTTGATTTTCCGGTAACAGCACCGAAGCAAATCATAGAGACAATCGTGTACAGGACGAGGCAGAGGAAAATGAATGTATAAAAGCTTGGATTGCGTAGATTTAACGCCGGCAACCTACAATAGTAGTATATGCCAATCAGCACCAGAGTAATGATCACACTGAGGGCAATACGAGAACCGGTTTTTTTGGTTTGATTTTCAGGCATGGGTGTCTCCTTTCGGTAAAATCCAAATCGTACTCTTTAGTATACAAGATTTTCCCTCGAAAATCAAGAGAGAAAAAACACGAGCAACATTCCCAAAGAACGCCTCGTGTTTCCGCAATTATCGTTCGCTGATTTGGAATTGGTCTGCAGCGAAAATAAGATCATCCAGGTCTTTCGGTGTCTGTGTACCCGGTGGCGTGATGCGTGCTTCCGAATCGAACAACATATAGAGTGGCCTCCTTTGCATATCAGATGTACAGATCAGTATATGTACATCTCAGTGCAATATGTGCCGAATTCTCACCTCTGAAAAAAACTTTTATTATTTTTAAAGTTTTGCTTGACATCCCCCACCCCATGTGTTATTCTATGTAAGCACTCGAGAGACACGAACACGCCGGAGTGGCGGAATTGGTAGACGCCCGGGACTTAAAATCCCGTGGGAGCAATCTCGTGCCGGTTCGATTCCGGTCTCCGGCACCAAAATATCGCGGAGTAGAGCAGCTGGTAGCTCGTCGGGCTCATAACCCGGAGGTCACAGGTTCAAGTCCTGTCTCCGCAACCATAAATCCCCTGATTTCGTAAGATTTCAGGGGATTTTTCCTGCTTTCTAA
>JAVVSI010000127.1:0-4486 GCA_036654315.1 Evtepia sp.
ACAAAAATGGAGGAATCACAGTGCAAAAATTGAACACAAAAAATGCCCCTGCAGCCATCGGCCCCTACTCCCAAGGTCTTGATATTGGCGCGCTTGTTTTCGTTTCCGGTCAAATTCCCATCAATCCGGAGACAGGGAGTATGGCGGATTCGATTGAGGAGCAAACGAAGCAGTCTTTGAACAATCTCCAAAATATTTTGGCAGAGTCCAAGCTTACGATGAAGCACGTCGTAAAAACGACAGTTTTTTTACAGGATCTCGACGATTTTGCAAAAATGAACGCTGTCTATGAAACATTTTTTACAGCACCGTTCCCGACGAGAAGTTGCGTACAGGTTGCCGCAATTCCCAAGGGTTCGAAAGTTGAGATTGAGTGTATTGCATCCCGATAACACAAAAGCTCCCACTGAATGGGAGCTTTTGTCAAGTGTCAATCTTTTTTGCCGGGATGCAGTACTTTTTTCAATTCTTCCAAGGCATTCTGATGACGTTTTGATTTCATGCCCGGGAATGCTTTCAAAATACGGCGATGTGAAATGGGGTTTTCAGAAAGTTTCGTTTCAAATTCCGCTCGTTTTGCTTCTAAGCGTTCCATGGTTTGACGATTTCGTTCCGCCGCATTGAGTGCGGAATCACTTAGTTTTTCACCGATGTGATCGGAGAGTGCGTGAATCTCAGTCGCAAGCTCCTGTAGAACGTCAAGCCGTTTGGAGATGGCGCGTACTGATAGGATCGTGGCGCAAAGATCGACAGCGAAACCAAGCGTCAGTATGGACAGAAGGATGACACCCACGATTTGCGGCATGAGTCCGATGAGAAAAATGATAAACGGCTGAAAGATGCGCACAATAAACACGCAACCGAATCCCCACATGAGCGAAAATTTCAAACAGACGTATCGCCCAAAGTGAAACGGCTGGTCGGAATAGTCCCACCATGTGGCGTGAAAAATTTTCTCAAGTGCAAGTCCGGTTAAAAATTCAAGCAGGCTCGTCAGAAGTACGGACGCCAGAAATAATACAAGTCCGTATTTTTGAAAGGGATCCAGTAAAAGGAGAACCAAGACGACACCGATACCGTAAATCGGACAGATAGGGCCATTTAAAAAACCGCGGTTAATAAATTTTCCAAAGGTGAGCGCGTGAAAAACGACCTCCGCACACCAACCCAGAAAAGCATAAATAAAAAAGAAACAAGCAAGTTCATATAGCTGTGTGATCACAGAATCGCCTCCTTAAACATGACAAGTATAGAGCGATAAAACGTGTCTGTCAATCGTCCTTGTTTCAAAAGTGTTCGTAAATCGCTTGAAAAGGCCTTTTTTTTTCAAAAGCAAAAGATATTTTTATCGAGACTCTTGACATCGGAGAAACAAAGTGTTAGAGTAATTTAGCACTCGAGAATGAAGAGTGCTAACACAGAAGGGAGGCGGCATCATGGAATTATCGGAACGGAAGAAAAAAATTCTTCGTGCCGTCATCGAAAATTATATACAGTCTGCAGAGCCTGTCGGTTCAAAAACGATTGTGGAACACGCAAATCTGGATGTTTCCTCCGCAACGATACGAAATGAAATGGTAGAGCTTGAAACACTCGGTCTGTTGGAGCAGCCACATACATCCGCAGGACGCGTTCCCTCCGCGAGCGGGTACCGACTGTATGTCAATGAACTCATGCAAGAGCATCGGCTTTCCGTACAAGAGGCGCAGAGTATCAATGAAGCACTGCGGCTCAAGATCCGAGAAATGGATCAGGTGATGACAGAGGCAGGTCGTGTGATTTCCCAGATGACAAAGTACCCGACCTTCTCCTTGACAACCGGAAATGCCCGTATGTCAATTGCTCGCTTTGATCTTCTCTTGGTCGAGGAAAATGCATTTATTGTTGTCGTAATGACCAACACGCAAATTGTTCGCACGAAGCTGATTCGTCTGTCGGCAACACTTTCAGAAACGCAACTGCAAATTTTAAATACCCTTTTGAACACCTCATTCACCGGCTTAACCTTGGATGCGCTGATTCCGGAATATAGGCGTATCGCCGCACACGCGGCCGGAGAGGCGCATGAGTTGATACAATTGGTTGTTTCTTTCACAGAGGAAGTTTTAAGGGAATTGGAAAATCATGTGGTGCATACAGCCGGAATCACGAATTTGCTTTCGCAGCCGGAATTTCAAAATGTCGATCAGGCAGAACCACTCATGAACTTTCTCTCCGATCTATGGGATTCGGATCAACTTCCTGTCTCACAGGGTGAGCAGATGAAGATTCTAATCGGGCCTGAGAACGTCATTGAGGAACTCAAAAATACCAGTGTAATTATGGCAACCTACGACATTGGTGATCATATGCAGGGTGTCATTGGGGTTGTAGGCCCGACACGCATGGATTACGCAAAATTGGCGGCACGGCTTTCCTATTTCGCAGAGGGAATGTCTCGTATGTTCGGAAAAGGAGAATTGCCACCCGCCCCAAAATCGGATCAATCATAAGGGAGACACGAAATGACTACAAATGAAGAAAAAATTCCGGAAACGGTGGACGAATCCGAGGTCTTGGAGACGAGCGAAACGGAACAAGAAGTGATCGTCGAAGAAACAAAACAAGACCCGGATGAGGCATTCGCAGTTGCGCTTCAGGAACAGGAAGATAAATATTTGCGTTTAGCCGCAGAGTATGATAACTTCCGTAAGCGAAGCCAGCGAGAAAAAGAATCTGCATGGACAGACTCAAAAGCAGAGACTGTTTCAGCATTTTTTCCGGTTTACGATAATTTAGAGCGCGCCCTAAAGCAGGAGACATCGGATGAGGCATACGCAAAAGGTGTGCAGATGATTATGTCTCAGCTCAAAGATATTTTAACAAAACTTGGTATCGAAGAGGTACCCGCCTTGGGAGAGACATTTGATCCCGGTCGGCATAATGCGGTGATGCATGTAGAAGATGAGACGCAGGGAGCAAACATCGTTGTTGAGGTGTTGCAGACCGGGTTTCAGGCCGGGGGTAAGGTGATACGGTTTGCCATGGTGAAAGTGGCGAATTGACCCATTCCCTTGCGCGGATTGCAAGCGATCCGAAAAACATATGCAAACAAATTTTTATTGCCAAACTTTTAACTTTCAAGATATTTAGGAGGAAATCATCATGTCAAAAATTATTGGTATTGACCTCGGCACAACCAATTCCTGTGTCGCAGTCATGGAAGGCGGAGAATCCGTCGTTATCCCGAACGCAGAAGGAAATCGTACGACCCCATCTATCGTCGCATTTGCAAAAGATGGCGAGAGAATGGTGGGTCAGGTCGCAAAACGTCAGTCTATCACAAATCCGGATCGTACAGTCAGTTCGATCAAAAGGGAAATGGGTAGTGGATTTAAGGTTGCGATTGATGGCAAAAACTATACGCCACAGGAAATTTCCGCAATGATTCTGCAAAAGCTCAAAGCAGATGCAGAAGCATATCTTGGCACAACCGTAACCGAAGCCGTGATTACAGTGCCAGCTTATTTCACAGATGCACAGCGTCAGGCAACGAAAGATGCAGGACGGATTGCAGGTCTTGAGGTGAAGCGTATCATCAATGAGCCAACTGCTGCCGCACTGGCTTATGGTGCCGATAAAGAATCCGACCAAAAGATCATGGTCTACGATCTGGGTGGTGGTACGTTCGATGTCTCCATTCTGGAAATTGGTGACGGCGTCATCGAAGTGCTTGCAACAGCAGGTAATAACCGCTTGGGCGGCGATGATTTTGATAAGTGCGTCATGGACTGGATGGTTGCTGAGTTCAAAAAATCAGAGGGTGTCGATCTGAGCAATGATAAAGTTGCTTTACAGAGATTAAAGGAAGCTGCCGAAAAGGCAAAAGTGGAACTATCCGGCGTAACGACCTCAAATATCAATTTGCCTTATATTACTGCCGATGCCACCGGACCGAAGCACCTTGATTTGACACTGACCCGTGCAAAGTTCAATGAACTGACCAATCAATTAGTGGAAGCAACCATGGGTCCCGTACGTCAGGCACTCGGCGATTCCGGTCTTTCCACGAGTGATTTGCATAAGGTTCTGTTGGTCGGCGGTTCGACTCGTATTCCTGCTGTGCAGGACGCAGTGAAAAAGATTACCGGCAATGAGCCATTCAAGGGCATTAACCCCGATGAATGTGTTGCAATGGGTGCCGCACTCCAAGGCGGCGTTTTAGTCGGTGATGTAAAAGGTTTGCTTCTTCTTGATGTCACGCCGCTGTCTCTCGGTATTGAGACAATGGGCGGTGTGAATACAAAGCTGATTGAGCGTAACACCACGATTCCTGCAAAAAAGAGCCAGATTTTCACCACAGCTGCCGATAACCAGACCTCTGTTGAGGTACACGTCCTTCAAGGTGAGCGTGATATGGCGCAGTATAATAAGACACTGGGTCGTGTTAGTTTGGATGGTGTTGCACCTGCCCTCGCTGAACGGTCATTTCCGGGCGCCGGACAGC
>JAVVSI010000128.1:0-4430 GCA_036654315.1 Evtepia sp.
AAGCGTCTTTACGGTGACCTTACCCGCTTGGGAGGAAACACCATGATAAAAAAAACCGGTGTTTTTTCTTTCCTGATGATATATATACTCTTTATGATAGCCGGCTGTGAAACACAGGCGAAAACATACGAAGTATATTTTGCGGATCAGAGCGGAGAGTTACAGGAAGCATTGATCCCGAGTCAGCGTGTTTTAAACGAGAATGAGACTGAAATAACGGGCTTGATTCGCATTTTACTCAATGAAAGTACATTGATTCCAAAAGATGTTACGTTATTATCTCAAAAGCTGGAAAATGGAATTTTAACCCTGAATTTTTCCGGGAATTACGGTGGTTTGTCCGGGATAGATCTTACACTTGCCGATTATAGCATTGCCATGACCCTTTGCCAATTACCACAGATAGAGGGCGTGATTATTTTGGTTGAGGGCGAAGAAATTTCCTATAGAGATCGGCAGATTTTGCGTATGGATGATGTGGTTTTAAGTGCGTATCAAAGTGAGCCGACGAAGAAAACCGTTACACTGTATTTTCCAAAAAAAGATCAAAGTGGACTACAGAAAGAGGAACGCGAGGTATTGCTCACGGATGAGCAGACTCTGACCATGACCGTGCTGACGGAACTTGCCAAAGGTTCGGAAAA
Organism: Evtepia sp.; assembly: GCA_036654315.1. Classification (GTDB taxonomy): domain Bacteria; phylum Bacillota; class Clostridia; order Oscillospirales; family Oscillospiraceae; genus Evtepia. Next base: position 645 of record JAVVSI010000128.1, read on the forward strand.
TCAAGGGCTGGGTGTGACCTCGAAATCTGAAATTGTTTCGGCAGAAGTACGAGACAAAGTTTGTTATTTGAATCTGGCTGCATCCTTTGCAGAGTTTGCTGCTGATGACGAAATGATAGACCGTTTGACGCTCTATGCTTTTGTCAATACCCTCTGTACACTGGAGAGCGTTTCGTCGGTGCGCTTCCTATCTGAGGGGGAACCTATGACACATTATGGGGCAGTTGCGTTAATTGCCCCTTTACAATCGGACACAAGTCTGATAAAGTAACGAAAAAATGAAAGGATGATTGCTATGAGCAGTTACCAAAGAGGAACCAATTGTCTACACGCCGGATATGTACCGGGGAATGGTGAGCCGCGTAATATTCCGATTATACAGAGTACCACCTTTCGCTATGATACGAGCGAGGGCATGGGTGCTTTGTTCGATTTGGAGGCCGCCGGTTATTTCTATACCCGCCTCCAAAACCCGACTTCCGACCGTGTTGCCGCTAAAATCGCGGCCTTGGAGGGCGGTACCGCCGCTATGCTGACCTCATCGGGACAGGCGGCAAGTTTCTTCTCTGTTTTCAATATTTGTTCAGCGGGGGATCATGTTGTCTCCTCGTCGACCCTTTATGGCGGGACTTATAATCTCTTTGCCGTCACGATGAAACGGATGGGGATCAATTTCACATTTGTGAGTCCGAACGCAACAGCGGAAGAATTGGACAAGGCGTTCCGACCGGAAACAAAACTGGTCTTTGGGGAGACGATTGCAAATCCCGCCTTGACAGTGCTTGATATTGAAAAGTTCGCAGCTGCCGCACATAATCATGGCGTACCGCTTATTATGGATAATACCTTTGCGACGCCGATTAACTGCCGTCCCTTTGAGTGGGGTGCAGATATCGTGATTCACTCCACAACAAAGTACATGGATGGACACGCAAACTGTGTGGGTGGTGCGATTGTTGACAAGGGAAGCTTTGATTGGAACCGCTATGCCGATAAATTCCCGGGATTGACCACACCGGACGAAAGTTATCATGGTGTAACGTATACTGAGCGTTTTGGACTGGAAGGTGCATATATTACAAAAGCAACCGTACAGCTTATGCGTGATTTTGGTTGTACGCCTGCGCCGATGAACTCCTATTTCCTAAACATTGGGTTGGAAACGCTGGAGCTTCGTATGGCTCGACACTGCGAAAATGCGCGTCGGGTAGCAGAGTATCTGAAAAATAGATCAGAAGTTGCTTGGGTCACACATCCGGGACTTCCGGGCGATGACAATTATGAACTCGCGCAAAAATATCTACCAAACGGAACTTGCGGTGTATTGACCTTTGGATTGAAAGGCGGACGCGCTGCAGCGGAGAAATTCATGGCAAACTTAAAGCTTGCCTCCATTGCGACTCACGTTGCCGATGGAAAGACCTGTGTTCTGCACCCTGCTTCCGCGACACATCGTCAGTTAAGCGACGAGGAATTGATCGCTGCGGGCGTTTCGGCAGATTTGATTCGTTTCTCAGTGGGCATTGAGGACGTAAGAGATATTATTGGGGATATTGAGCAAGCACTTGCCAATTGATAGACCTTTAAAAAATGACGAACACCCAGCGAGGTGTTCGTCATTTTTTTAAATCAGGAAAGTGTCTGTGCGCCAAAGCCATGCGGTAAGAGATCCGAGAGTGAAATCGGATCAAAATGGCCGTTCTGATCCGCCGACAAGATGAGAAGCTGTGGTGCAAACTCAAATAACATTTGACGACACGCCCCACAAGGATAACAGAGTTCCGAACCGGAGGCAGCGATGGCAAGCCGTGTAAAGGTTTGAAATCCCTCGCTGACTGCTTTGACCAAGGCAGTGCGTTCTGCACAAATCGAAGAGCCATACGCGGCATTTTCAACATTACAGCCGGTGAAAATTGTGCCGTCTTGGCATTCGAGTGCGGCACCGACAGAAAAATGAGAATAGGGAGCATAGGCATGATTTCTTGCAGTCAGGGCAAGTGTCACAAGTTCTTGGTTTGTCATAACATACGGCCTTTCCGATTTTTATTTGACATGGACGTGTGAATTGATGTGGTCAATACAATAGCAATAATAGCCGTTGCACTTGGAACAGTAACGGAATTCCAAGGTGGGATCACTGACATCGGTACGACCACAGACAGCGCATTTGTGTAAATAGCCATTTTTTTCGCGGACGTGTGCCTGCGCATCTTTGAAGTTGATGGTTTTCGGGTTTGTTTTGTGTGCAACTTTCTTTTTGAAGTAGCCGAATTGATCCAGCAGGTCGGCACCGAAGAAAAGGAAGTAATTCAAAATTGCGACAAGCGGGAGGAGTGCCAAAATGGGTGTGGGGGAGAACAGGTATTGAAAGACGCTGAAGGCGAATACAGCACCATCCAGCCATGCCATCCATTTTGCCTTAATGGGGATAATGAAGAAGAGCAGAAATTGCAGGTTGGGGTAGAGTGTGGCAAAGGAGAAAAACATGGAGAGGTTAATGTATTGCATGGAGGCATAGCCGGTGATCATGCCGATGATAATATTGAATACGATACCGAGTGAATAAAACAGGGTAAATTTTCCGGCACCCCACTCCTGTTCTAAGGCGTTACCAATGAAGTAATAAAAATAGAGCGAAACGGCGACCCAGAATAAGCCGCCTCCCTGCGGAACAAACACAAATGAAATGAGCCGCCAAATCTGACCTTTTAGGATAAGAGGGGCACTGAATGAGAGCAAATTGGAGCAAGCGGCACCGCCGCCCACGCTGAATTGATCCAGAAGAAAGACAAGGACATTACCCAAAACAATGTAGCGCATGAGATTGGGGATTCCGAAACGAGGATGCTTATAAGCGAAACGGTCGAGCCAATTTTGGATTGCGCGCAAAGAAAAAACCTCCTGCCGCCTGCCTTGAAAAAGGAAGCCGATGTCATCGGGCACAGGCATTCAAAATTAAAAAAATCTGCAAACAGATATTCTTGCAAAGAAACGGGGTAATTTTCTTATTTTACCCGCTTTCACCCGAAAAGTCCACAACAAACTGTGAACAAATAGTCCTTGCCTTTTGGTGGGAAGTGCTTTATAATTTGAATTTGAAGAAAAAAATATGTCGAGCGATGGGGGTTTTGCAATCTCGTGATTGCGACCGGGGACGCTGTCTCTGTGGCCTGAAATTTCTCCGGAAGAAAATTTCAGGCAAGTTCTCATGGTTCAGATTGCGATATAGAGGAAAAGCAATAGTATGAGTATGATTAAAAATGCGGCATTGGCCGATTCCGGAAAACGGAAAATAGAGTGGGTGCGCGATTTTATGCCCACACTTTCCGCGATAGAAGCACGTTTTGAAAAAGAAAAGCCATTCAAAGGTCTGAAAATTGCAGTTTCGGTTCATTTGGAGGCGAAAACGGCAAATTTGGGTTTGGTATTGAAGGCGGGTGGTGCGGAGGTTTTCCTGACCGGATCGAATCCACTTTCGACCCAGGATGATGTCGCGGCAGGGCTTGCTGCAATGGGGGTAGAGACTTTTGGTGTTCATGGTGCGAGTAGCGAAGAATATGAGCGACATTTAGTAGAAACCTTACGATCACAGCCGGATTTGATTGTAGATGATGGCGGGGATTTGATTCAACTGCTGGGCAGTTCCTGCGCACAGTATGGAAAGGCTCTCATTGGGGGCTGTGAAGAAACAACAACCGGTATTTTACGTCTGCGTGCCCGCGAGCGAGAAGGTATTTTACCTTGTCCAATGGTTGCAGTCAATGATGCAAAAGCCAAACACTACTA
>JAVVSI010000129.1:0-4384 GCA_036654315.1 Evtepia sp.
TGCCGCGATGAGTTTCCGGTCAGAATCGGTAAAGCCTTTTTGCACCAATGCGGAAAAACCGCCGATGAAGTTGACACCGCAGGTTTTTGCGGCGCGATCCATAGCCTGTGCAAAGGGGACGTAGTTCTGTGTATCGGAGGCGGCGGCGACGAGGGAGATCGGGGTGACGGAGATACGTTTATTGACAATGGGAATCCCGAATTCTTTTTCGATTTCCTCTCCGACGGCAACCAAACGGGCGGCGCGGCGGCAGATCTTGTCATAAATACGAGTACAAGCGGCATCCGCATCGGGGTGGGCGCAGTCCAGCAGGGAGATTCCCATGGTAATGGTACGGATATCGAGATGTTGTTGGTCGATCATGTGGATGGTCTGCATAATTTCAGAGATATTGATCATGAAGAAGCTCCTTTTCAGATGCGGTGCATCGCGTTAAAAATATCTTCCCGTTGGGCACGGATGGTAAGACCGCGAGGTTCGCCTACTGTTTCAAGGAGTGTAGCGAGTTCGGAGAAGGGGCGTTTGGAGGCGGAGGTATCGACCAGCATAACCATGGTAAAATATTCCGCTAAAACGGTTTGCGTAATATCGAGAACATTGATATTCTCTTCCGCGAGTACGGAGCAGACCGAGGCGATAATACCGACCTGATCTTGTCCGATGACAGTAACAATAGCACGCATAGTAAAGTGATTCCTTTCAAATTATGAATTACAAGTCGTCCAAGGTCAACGAAAATGGGGGAAGAAATTCGTCCATGAAGTAGGTAAGCTCAGGCAAATGAAACTGCTGCAATGCGGCGAATGTTTGATCTGCTGCCGATTGAAATTCACGATTTCCGGCTTTGAGTTCTTCTACACATTTGAGATAGGCAGAGAGTTTATCGGCAGCAAAAACAAAGGCGCTTTCGTTTTCGGAAAGGAGCGCAGTGTAGGCAGGTTTGAGTGCATCCGGGAGCGTATCAAGCAGCTGAGCGGTTGCATTTTCTTCGACCTTGCGATAGGCGGCACGAATTTCCGGGTTAAAGTACTTGACGGGTGTGGGCAAATCGCCCGTAAAAATTTCCGGTGCATCGTGATAGAGCGCGCATGCCGCGACGGCACCGGGGTCAATATGATTGCCAAAGATATCTCTGGAAATGACGGCAAGGGCGTGTGCAAGAACGGCGACCATATGGGAATGTTCCTGCACATTTTCGGGTAATGTATTACGCATGAGGCCCCAGCGCGAAATATATCGCATACGGGAGATATAGGCGAAAAAAGAATGCGGCATAAAAGGACGCCTAAACGAGGTAAGCCGAGAGTGCCTCACGGAGGGTGAGGGCATCTGCTTCGGAACCCGCCAATTTCACGGTCAAAGGTTCGTTTAGGTTGAGCGCGAGGATACCCATAAGCGATTTTCCGTTGACAGAAAGGGGACCGGAGTGTACAGTGATATCACAGGGTAGGGATTCAGCCGCGCGAACAAAGGCGCCCACATCGTTGAGACAGGTCAAACGAAGGTCAAAAGAAATCATGGAAAAAAATCCTCCTAAAAATAACGGTTGCGTCGAAACGGCACATGATATAAAATACATCAGTCACAAATGAATTGTGAACTGATTCATTATAGCAGATACCAAAGAAAAAACAACGATAAAAAAGAAACTTTGGGCAAGGAGAACAAAATGAGAATTGCCATACATACCTTAGGGTGTAAAGTCAACCAATATGAGACACAGGCGATGGAGCGTATTTTAACAGAACGAGGGCATATACTGGTTGAATGTGAGCATATGGCGGATGCGGTTATCATCAATACCTGTGCTGTAACCGCCTCGGGGGATCGGAAATCCAGGCAAGCGGTGCGTCAGGCGCGCAGGAGTTCGCCGGATGCGATCATAGCGGTGTGCGGGTGTTATGCGCAGATTGCGCCGAAAGAAGTCGGTGAACTTGATGTAGACCTGATCTGTGGGACGGGGGAGCGCGTTCACTTTTTAGATCTTCTGGAGCGGGTCTGTCAAACGAGGGATCGTATGACGGCGGTGACGGATGTGAAAGCGCATCGCAACTTTGAGTTACTGCCTGCCGGTGGGTTAGAGGGTCGGACGCGTGCGATGTTAAAAGTGGAGGACGGCTGCACGAATTTTTGTGCATACTGCGTGATTCCCTATGCGCGTGGTGCGGTACGCTCTCTTGCGCCGATTGATGTCGCCTTGGAACTGTATCGCTTATCGGAGCAGGGGTATATGGAGATTGTGCTGACGGGGATAGAAATATCATCGTGGGGGCGGGATCTACCCGGGGGACAGAGCTTGACCGATTTGGTAGAAATGGTCTGTAAGTGGGACTATAATGGCCGGATTCGTTTGGGGTCTCTTGAGCCGCGCACGATCACGGAAGATTTCTGTCAGCGTCTGTCCGTTTATTCGAACCTATGCCCGCATTTTCATCTTTCGCTACAGAGCGGCTGTGATGCGACACTGGCGCGTATGAATCGGAAATATGATACGGCACGATATTTGGAATCGGTGATTCTGTTGCGCAGATGGTTTCCCAAGGCGGCGATTACGACGGATTTGATTGTTGGGTTTCCCGGAGAAACAGAAGAAGAATTTGAAGAGACCTTGGCATTTATTCGTCGGTGCAATTTTGCGAGTATGCATATTTTCCCTTATTCGAAACGCCCCGGCACACCGGCAGCGACTTTTTCCAATCAGCTCTCAAACCACGAAAAGTCCGAACGGGCAAAAAGAGCAAGTATAGTGGCAAAAGAGATGACAAAAACGTGGTTGAATGGATTTTTAGGTCAAAAAGAGGAAGTTTTGTTTGAAGAAGAGCGAGATGGATATTGGCGTGGTCATACAAAGCAATTTGTTCCGGTTTCGGTGCATGGTGAGAATTTGCACAATCGTTTTGCTGAAGTAGAAGTGACCGCAGTGACGCAAAATGAGTGTTATGGAACGATCGTACAAGGTGAATGAAGGGAGAAAAAATGAGTTATGCAGATCAAATTTTCATTGCAAACTGCAAGGAGATCCTGAACGAGGGTGTATGGGATACAGACCTTGCGGTGCGTCCGCGTTGGGAGGATGGCAGTCCGGCACATACGGTGAAAAAATTCGGGATTGTCAATCGCTATGATCTTTCAAAGGAGTTCCCGATTCAAACGATTCGTCGGATGTATTTCAAAAGCGCGGTAGACGAGCTTTTGTGGATTTGGCAAAAGAAGTCGAATAACGTCAGCGATCTAGCGGGTCACGTCTGGGATGCGTGGGCAGATGAAAACGGTTCTATCGGAAAAGCCTATGGTTACCAGCTTGGGGTACGGCATCATTATGCTGAGGGGGAGTTTGATCAGGTAGATCGTGTCCTGTATGACTTAAAACACAACCCAAATTCGCGGCGGATCATGACGAATTTATATACGCACGCAGATCTTTCGGAAATGGCACTGTATCCTTGTGCGTATTCCATGACCTTTAACGTGAGTGGGAACCGGTTGAATGCCATATTAAACCAGCGTTCGCAGGATATGCTGACCGCAAACGGCTGGAATGTCTGTCAGTATGCGGCATTGGTACACATGATGGCACAGGTGAGCGGTTTGCAGGTAGGGGAACTGATTCATGTGATTGCAGATGCGCATATTTATGACCGTCATGTCCCGATGGTGGAGGAGATCATTGCAAGGGAACCTTATGATGCGCCGATGATGAAGCTGGATCCGGAGACGGATTTCTATGCGTTTACGCCGGATAGTTTTCATTTGGAACACTATCAATCGCATCCATTTTCACACAAAATTCCGGTTGCGGTATGAGGGGAGATATCAATGAATTTAATTGTTGCAGTCGATAAAAATTGGGGCATTGGGAAAGAGAACGAATTACTGATTCACATTCCCGCTGATTTGAAACGGTTTCGTGAGCTGACCTTGGGTCATACGGTAATTTTGGGTCGAAAAACAATCGAAGGCTTCCCAAATGGGAAGCCCTTGAAAGACAGAAGAAATTTGGTATTGTCAAGAACGCTGGCCGAGATTGCCGGAGCGGAAGTATTCCAAAGTGTGGAGACACTTCTGTCGGCGAGCGAGGAGGATGCGTTTGTCATTGGAGGGGAGAGCGTCTATGCGCAGTTGCTTCCGTATTGTGACACGGCCTATGTGACTTGGATTGACAAGGAATTTGAAGCGGATCGGTTTTTTTGTAATTTAGAAAACGATGTGGAGTGGGCGGCGATAGAGGAAGCGGGACCGTTTGAATATGAAGGGATTCCCTATCACTATGTGATCTACAAAAGGAATCGGCAATTTTCTATTCGGGGCGTGTCAGGCCATGAATGAGTGTTGGATCGCTGGGGGAGATGATTTCCGCGCCGATGACTTTCCCTTTGAAGATGAG
>JAVVSI010000130.1:0-4370 GCA_036654315.1 Evtepia sp.
ACCCTACGAAAGAAGTTTTGGTATGCTACATCTAAATCTTTCAGCGAGGATTGAATGGAGACGCTATCCACTTCTTTTAGCCATGCAAACTCGTTCTTTAGATTTTTTAAATCATTACTACAAGCGTTATAATTCATTGTAGAACCGTCTTGCTTGTAAAGCTCAATTCGTTTGGCAAGGTAAGTATTATACACAAATCTACAACAGCCAAATGTTTTTTGAACTAATATTTCTTGCTGTGTTGTTGGATATATTCTGAATTTGTACGCCTTTTCCATTCAATCACCCATGTTTATTTTAACATAGGTATGTGGAAAATTCAATTTTATGTTGCGCTATTTGTATATTTACAATTAGCATGTGTAGGGCAATTCATCCCATGACTAAAGTCACGGGTGTTCTTGCCTTTCAAATAAAACTAAGGAGGGCTGCGCCGCCAAGAGAAAGTGTGAGGAATCCGATCAGTAAACCAATGGGGGTTTTATCATCCGTTTGGGGGACGGTTGATGTAGCCTCCGAGGTCGCTCCGACTCTCTCTGCTGATGGTTCAGTGGGCGGCACGCCCGGCTGTATGGGTGTGTCAAAAAATTCCATTTTTCCAAGTGGGATCTCTTCATCATCAATATAGACAATATCACCGTTCGGCAATTGGAATTTGTGGTAGGTGATGGAACCTCGAACCGGATCATCCACGATAATCGGATCATTCCATTCGCTACGCCGGTACCAACATAATAATAACCAACTCGGTTTTCACCAATGTCAACCGTAAATTCAAATGTGCGTTTCATTTCTTCGTCTTTACTTGCTTGGTTCCCTGCAATGGTTTTACTAATCACCAATGTACCGGTTCTTGGCGCATCATTTCGGCTCTTACTGTTGGTGAAGGCAGCAGTATCGGTCTTATTATCCTCTATACCGCCCTTGTCCCCAACAACCGTCGTTGTATATCCCTCAGCACGGATAATAAAACCGCCATCGATTTTCCAACTATGTTCTGTCTCATGCACGCTCTCTCCTCATCTGTTTTTCTCGAACTCTACGCCGTATTTCATATTGTAGCAAAAAAAACCTCACTTTCACTTTTCTGGTACAAATGGTATGCTTACTGGTGTCATACGGTTGGTCAAAATACGCCATGCGCCGAAAAATGCAAAAAAATCTCCCTCCCGTAGGAGAAAGATTTTTTTACTTGTTCGCTATTTTTCTCTGATCGCAATGTACACCTTAAATATTTGATCGTCCGAACTGATATGCATACTACCCCGGTACTTTTCTGCAATACTTTCGATGGAACTCAATCCGATTCCACCAATTTCTTTCCTCGTCACAATTTTTCGATCCCTCTTTTTGATCACACCATCAAAACTGTTTTCACAAATAATCGCAATCAGATCCGGTGCCTTGCGGCGCACCTTCAGATTGATATACTTGGGCATTCCCTCTAACTTCTCACAGGCCTCCATGGCATTTTCAAGTAAATTCCCAAACAAAACCGTCAGGTCGGAAACCTCAACACGGCTTCCCTTTAATATAACCTGACTCATCGCCATCTCAATTTCTTGCTCTTTCGCTTTTCTCTTATAATACTGAAATATCATATCCAATGCTACGACATCACAAATCGGCGGCCCATCCGAAACCATATACTCCTCTTTGAACACGTCCAGATATTCTTTCAGCCCATTCATATCATCTTGCTCCACAAAACCAAATACCGTAACAATATGATGCCGCCAATCATGTCTCGCCCGCGCATCGGATTCAATCTGAAATTGTAGCTTCTCATCATGCTCTTCCCAAAGAACAATTTGACTCTGTGCCACATACAACTTCTCTCGTTCCATCGAGACGTCATAGCTCACGATGATCGCTTGCAATGCCGCATAATACGATATAAATACACATATATTGGTGAACATCAATGGAAACAACATCTCCTTCGTTGCTCCAACCGCCGTATCCATTGAAATTCTCATCAACATCGAAACTGCAAAATAAAATCCTGCCGGTAAACAAAAGAAAAAATTGATGTGTCTCCCGGCAATATTTTCATCCGCAATCCGTTTGTACTGCTTTACCAGTAGATAATAGACAATCGGTAGCATCAGAAAATAATAGATCAGTGCAAACAGCATCAGATCTCCATACGCATAGGAAAATATCTGTGGTAAGATCCCATAATCCAAGGTCGCTTTCGCCAATAAAAAAGTGCTATACTGTACATTTAATAACACAAAAAATACAAACAGCAAGGAAAGCAGACCACGCTTGATCACAATCTTAATCGCAATCAATGAAATCACAATGATGATATGCGCTCCGATCCTACTCTGTGCGCGATATGGCGATATCTCTGCCATGAAAATCGCGATCACAAACGCAACAACCACAGTATATCCAAACACCGTAAACCAAAACCAAAATCCATCCACGCGTAAGTTCTTTTCAAAAATCCTGTGCAACATCAGACAAACCGGTAACATGAAAATGATAAATTGTATGACATGAAACCAGATGTTGGGATCATACATCTTCTTGCTCCATTTCCTCAAATATCGTATCTAAATACCGTTCATTCACGATAGGCAAATTACGGCGGCTGATAGACACTGTATCTAGGTTTGACATGATCATGACATTCCCTTTCAGCTCCCGCACATGATGCAGATTCGCCATAATACCACGATCACATTTCACAAAACAGGCATATGGTGTCAATGAGCATTCCATTTCACTAAATGGCATTCGTGAGGAATACGTCTCCTCCATGGTATGAATATAAACATAATTCGCATGGTTTTCTACATACAAAATGGATTCTAAGGGGACTTTACACCAATGTCGATTTTCCTTAATGATAATATGAGGCACGATTTGATGTACTGCATCGGTCAGTCGCAGAAGAAGTTGTGACAACTTCTCATACTCAAATGGCTTCAAAAGATAACCACTGGCCTGCACTCCATACCCTTTGAGCGCGTAATCCGGACTCGTCGTACAGAATACAATAAAACCGTCATACTCCCGCTCCCGTAGTATTTCCGCAACCTCCATACCGCTTTTTTCGCCCATGAAAATATCCAGAATCACAAGATCAAGCCGCGCAGGATCTTCATCTTCTAAAAAATTCTCCCCCATACAATGTGTCGAAATTTGCATCGGCACGCTCTTTTCATATGAAAAACGATTCAAATATGTCACCAGTTGCTTTCGATCCGCCGCTTCATCCTCTACAATGGCTATTTTCATTTTTCTACACCAGCTCTCTTTATTTTCACCATTATACTATAGATTTCAACAAAAAAACAGGGTGCGTTCTTAAAACACACCCTGTTTTAATCACAAAATTTGTGACGCAACCCTGTTCGCTCTTTTTGGAATCAGCAACACTTGCCCCGGATACAGTTCGCTTTCGGAAAGATCATTGGCAGCCATGATTTCAGTATCGGTTGTTGCATACGCTTTCGCGACATCCCAAAGACACTCGCCCGCTCGTACAGCGCGCACGACAACAGACGCTTTTCCATCACTGTCACGCTTCTTTGTCTCATCCAAATCGGCACGCACAATCCCCTGCATCTCCGCTTGCTCCACCGTCTGCCGATGGCATTCTACAGCAAAACTCACTTCGATACCATTTTCATGAATCACCGCAGTGGGTGTCAGGATATCATCGCACGCACGCGCAGCATCCACGCTCCCATGTATCGCCTCAACCGAACCATCCTCTGTCTCAAACAATACATACACGCTCCATGTATCACTACCGCTATTTTGCCCTCGCACCTGTACCTCCAAAATCTCTTTGATGGGAAACTCGCTTTCCAGTCGTGTATTCATGATCTCCCTGCTAGGATCTTCGTCGATTTGTTTCTCAATGCGGTATGTCTTTGACTCCGTCTCTATCTCATACGCCGTACTATAGAGATCGCTCAGAATCCCCTGTTCCTCTTCCCGCCGCAACACAGCTTCTGCCAAAAACTCTAAATCAACTTCAAAGTTCCGCGCACCTTCCAATGTACATTTCACATCTGTGAACATGATACGGAGTTGACAGCGTTCTGCCTCTGAAACATCCATAATTTGAGAAAATGGCAAGGTGAATTCTGCCTTGTATAGCTTTTCATCCTCCGCACGATACAGCATTCTTACACTCGCTTCGCCCTTTATAACCAACTTATTCCCAATGATACGCGCCTCACCGCAAAAACAGGAAGCTGAGGTTTTCAATAACTCCATCGCATTCGGACGATTCGCCGGCAGGGTCAATGTATCCGTGTAATTGAACTTCTTTTCCGCGACACCACAGGTCAAAGACGAAGCATATGTCTCAAACTTCTGTCGAAAATCATAGGCCGCATTCGGTG
>JAVVSI010000131.1:0-4366 GCA_036654315.1 Evtepia sp.
TCATCACCCTACTCGCATTCCAGGTCTTTTTGAATGTTGCCGTTGTCAGCAATCTCTTCCCTGTCACCGGAATCTCACTTCCATTTTTCAGCTATGGGGGTACTGCACTTGTCATTCAACTCGCTGAAATGGGTCTTGTCCTCGCCGTCTCGAGACAAATCCCCGCACCCTCTGACTAGGCATCGTTCAGAACGGTTCATTTACAATGATCTCCCTACGGGCGCGATCATTCATGGAGGCTTTGCATGAATATCCTGTTTACCTGCGGCGGGACTGCCGGACACATCAATCCCGCTGTCGCACTCGCCCATATGTTCCAAAAACGTAACCCAAATACCAATATCCTCTTCGTCGGTGCGTATGGCGGAATGGAAGAACGACTGGTCCCAAAAGAAGGCTTTCCCCTCAAACTGGTTACAATCTCCTCCTTCCAACGCTCCCTCTCCCCCGCCGCTATGCGCCATAACCTCGGTACGCTCCGCCAATTAACCCTCTCCCAAAAACAGGCTGCTGAAATTTTAGATGAATTTCAGCCTGATCTCGTCGTTGGGACAGGCGGTTACGCCTCTTACCCCACCATCCGTGAGGCGGCATCGCGTCACATTCCAACTGCCGTCCATGAATCCAATGCCGTCCCCGGTCTGACAACCAAGCGTTTGTCCAAATATGTGGATCGTGTCCTGGTCGGTTTTGAAGAATCCCGCGCCTATTACCCACACCCCGAACGCGTTAAAATAACAGGTACGCCGGTACGCGGTGACTTCTTTCGTCAAACCCGACTACAGGCAAGAAAAGAGCTTGGTATTACAGACAATAACCCAATCCTATTGTCCTACTGGGGCAGTCTGGGTGCGGAGCATATGAATGGATACATGATTGATTTTATGCGCCTGTATCGCAATGAACTGCCACCCTTTCACCACTTCCATGGGGCGGGACGCAGTTATCAGACCATGTGCAATGCCTTGGGAGATTTACCCCATACAGTCAGACTGCAAGAATATATTTACAATATGCCACTCATTATGACCGCTGCTGATCTTGTCATTTGCCGTGGCGGTGCTTCTACGATCTCCGAACTGACTGCCATCGGAAAACCTGCCATTATCGTACCTTCACCCAATGTCACAAATCATCATCAGGAAAAAAATGCCGCCGTCCTTGCCAAGCGTGACGGCGCAGTGGTACTCCTTGAACCGGATTGCAGTGGCGAGATTCTTTACGATGTCGCCTCTTCCCTACTCGCAGATGAAGAAAAACGAAAGCGTATGTCCAAAGCCATGATCTCACTGGGTGAGGCCGATGCCGCAGAGCAAATTTATCAAACACTCATTCAATTGGTCAACTAAAAACACCTTTTCGTCTCTCATTACATAGAATATCCCGAATGACCATCTGTCAGGGGGAATGAAATGATGGATACATATCTCATTAGAGGCGGAAAGCCACTTTGCGGTAGCGCAACAATCCATGGCTCTAAAAATAGCGTTTTACCCATTTTAGCTGCCACGATCTTGGCACGGGGCGAAACGATCCTCCATAATTGCCCGGATCTTACCGACGTCTCAGTCACTTTGGACATTCTTCATCTCCTTGGCTGCCACGTCCGACGGGAAAATTCCGACCTGTTCATCGACACAACCCATTTGAGCGAATCCGCGATTCCTGATCGCCTGATGAGAGAAATGCGCTCTTCCATTCTTTTTCTCGGCGCGCTCCTTGCACGTACCGGCGAAACGGAACTCTCTTGTCCCGGTGGCTGTGAGCTGGGGGCACGCCCGATTGATCTACATATCTCCGCAATGCAACGTCTCGGTACACGTATTTCGGAAAAAAACTGCCGCCTCTTTTGTCGCGCACCACACCTGCAAGGTCACCGCATTGTCCTCACAACCCCAAGCGTCGGCGCAACCGAAAATATTCTTCTCGCGGCTACCGCTGCCTCCGGCTATACTATCATCTGTAATGCCGCACGCGAACCTGAAATTGTCGACTTGCAAGGCTTCCTCAGAGCAATGGGCGCGAGAATTTGGGGTGCCGGTACTTCCGTGATCGTCATTGAGGGGAAACATCCGCTTTCGCCCTGTGACTATACCATTATGACAGACCGTATCGTCGCCGCAACTTATATTTCTGCCGTTGCCGCAACAGGCGGTGAGGCGGAATTCCAAGCAGATTACCGTCAGCTTGCTCCTATTTTAACCGCATTTCATGAAGCAGGCTGCTTGATTCGAAGCTCTGACCAAAAAATTTATCTCAAGGCCGCCTCCCCACTCCACGCAATTCGACCCATTTATACCGCACCTTATCCCGGCTTCCCCACCGATGCCCAACCCATGCTCCTCGCGGCACTCGCAGGCGGAATCGGGCAAACACACTTCGTCGAAAACATCTTCTCAAATCGCTTTCAATATACCGGAGAACTTGCGAAAATGGGCGCGGATATTCAAACAAACGGCAATCTTGCCACCGTCTGCGGCACAAAACTCCATGCCGCTTCTGTCCTTGCCCACGACCTACGCGGTGGCGCAGCACTTGTCGTTGCCGCACTCGCTACTGTGGGTACATCCGAAGTCTGCGGCCTGTCTTATATCCGACGTGGGTACGATAAGCCGGACAGTGCCTTGCGGTCCTTGGGCGCAGAAATTCAATTGACAACCCACCCATACAGAAGAGAAGAGGTTTGCAATGGGACGAAAACGAAAGAAATTCCGTAGACATAGAGGCATGCGCCTGTTCTATAAAATACTCTCCGTGATCCTCGCTTTGGCGGCGATACTAACAGGTACGGTCCTCTTCTTTCAAGTCGAACACATAGAGGTCAGCGGAAATGAAAAATACTCTGCCGAACAAATTTTGACTGCCGCAAACGTCTCCGAAAAAGCCAACTTGATTCTTTTACCACAAGGACGCATTCAAAATGACCTCCTCACGTCTCTACCTTATCTCAGTTCTGTCAAAATTTGCCGCCGCTTTCCCACGACCCTGCAAATCCATCTCACGGAATCGAAACCCATCTCCGCAATTGCCTGTGATGATACTTGGTGCCTTTTGAGTGAGGAGGGAAAAATCTTAGAACAAGTCGATGAAAGCCTTGCACAAACGTATATCGAAATCATCGGCCTCCCCCTCCTCACACCAACAGTGGGACAGCTAATTCAGGTCGCACCGGAAGATATCGCCCGCCGCGATAGCCTCACAAATCTTCTCGCCGCCCTCGCTGATAAAGATTTACTTTCTAAAGTCTCCCTCATTGATTTTTCAACGCCAAACGAAATCAAAATGAATTACGACAATAGACTCACCGTAGACTTTCTCGTCGGTGCCGACTTCCCAAGAAAACTCCGCATTCTCCTCAAAGCCTCCGCACTGATCGACGAAAATGCAATCGGTACCTTCGACCTACGTGCCGACTGTGCCTATTTCAGAGCAAATTAAAAACCTCACACCCGACTTTCCACCTTTCTTCCGAAGAAGTAGAAGAAATCTCAACTTTTCTATTGACCTGCCGCGCAAAGGGAGATAGAATAATAAGAAACGTAGACACGTTAACACATAGGAGGAACGATTATGGCGTTTGGATTAGACACAGGGCCGGATAACGTTGTTACCATTAAAGTAATTGGGGTTGGCGGCGGCGGTAGCAATGTTGTCAACCGCATGGTTCGCTCTGGCGTAAAAGGCGTCGACTTTATCGCCGTGAACACGGATAAGCAAGCACTTGCCGTGTCCGGCGCTACTCATAAAGTACAGATCGGAGAAAAGCTTACCGAGGGTCAGGGCGCAGGCTCAAACCCGGAAGTCGGTAGGAAGTCCGCCGAAGAGAGCCGCACGCAAATCTCCAAAATTTTAGAAGGCACCGATATGGTCTTTATCACCGCAGGTATGGGCGGCGGTACCGGTACCGGCGCAGCTCCCATCCTCGCAGATCTTGCGAAAGAAATGGAAATTCTGACTGTCGGCGTTGTGACAAAGCCCTTCCAATTTGAGGGTCGCCGCCGTATGGATCAAGCCGAAATGGGAATCGAGAACCTCCGCTCTAAAGTGGACTCTCTCGTCATCATCCCCAACGACAGACTCAAATACGCAACGGATCAAAAAATTACATTCGCCAACGCGTTTGAAATTGCCGACGATGTTCTGCGCCAAGCTGTGCAGTCTATCTCCGATTTGATCAAAAATACAGGCTTTATTAACCTTGACTTTGCCGATGTAACCGCTGTTATGAAAGATGCCGGTATGGCTCATATGGGTGTCGGTCGCGCTGCCGGGAAAAACAAAGCAGAAGAAGCGGCTAAAATGGCCATCTCCAGCCCCCTGCTCGAAACCTCCATCAACGGCGCACGTGGTGTCCTCGTCAACGTGA
>JAVVSI010000132.1:0-4348 GCA_036654315.1 Evtepia sp.
GGTATTACGGGGTTTCTTTGCCTTGCGGACAAGCCTTGGGGTGGATCGGAGATCATCTTTATATGCACAGAAGTTTTATTTACGGCAGTAGCGACCTATTTTTATCGCATTGCGTTTGAGGCACGCGAAAAATTCCCGCTACGCAACACAAAACAAACGATTTCATTTTGTGTCGTTGGTGGGACCGTTTTAATTGCCTTGTCGGGGGTGATGTTGCTGGGAGAGTTGTCTCTTGGTCGCATCATAGCGGCTGTGCTTGTACTTATGATTGCAGAGAAGAATATGAATTACGCGATACTTTCGGGTATTTCCGTTGGTGTACTGATGGATCTTGCCTCCGGCCTTGCGCCTTACTATACGATGATCTATGCTTTAGCGGGTTTGGCGAGTGGATTTTTTCGAACATATGGGAAGATTATGTCGGTGATTGCGTTTGCCGTGACAGGTGGGATTGCAGTATTGTGGACGTGGGAGAGCGGGATGCGCATTTCCTTACTCTATGAAATTGCGGTTGCGGCGGGAATATTTTTGTTCTTGCCCAACCATGCGACGACAAAAGTTCGAACAAGGGCTTTGGTCGTACAGGAGGAAGAAAAGGGCGGAGAGGATAGCTGGACGAAGCGGTTGATCTTAATACAAATGAAGGCAACAGCACACGCGTTTCGGGAACTATACGAGACATTACGAGGTAGTTTTTCGCCGGAACGTGATAATGGGGAAAATGTAGCGGTGATTTTCGAACGGACAGCAGATCGAATTTGTCGGCGTTGTCCCTTACGAGATGCCTGCTGGCAGCGGGACTATGTGAATACGCAGACGGCATTGAACGACGCGACAGTCTCAATGATGGAACGAGGGCGTGCCATTGTGGCGGATTTCCCGATGTATTTTACAAGCCGTTGTTTGAATTTTACAAAATTCATATCCAGTGTCAATGAGGAGATGACGGCATTTTTGGCACGGCGTCAAAAACACAGTCGAATGCGCGAAAATCGCGCTGTCATCTGCCAGCAATACGCAGAATTGGATCAAATTCTAGGGCGGGTGGCCTTGGAGTTGGGGGCGGAATTGGCACCGGACGTACCGCGTCAAAAAAAACTGGCTGCCTATTTGCACGCACAGGGGATTGAGAGCGGAGGGGTTGTTTATTACGACAGACAAGGTCATTTGCGTATTGAAACGCCGGTTGCGGATGTACTGTTGGACGCACATACCGCATTAGCAGAACTTTTGGGCATTCCTCTGCGGGAAGCGGAGAAACAGGGCGATTATCTGGTATTTGCCCAAGCAGAGCCGTTTGTTGCGATGGCGAGTGTTTCGGCGAAATGCAAAGAGGGCGAGACGGTGAGTGGAGATGCAGGTACTTGGTTTCGACGCGCGGATGGAATCCTTTTTATTCTTTTGTGTGATGGTATGGGAAGTGGCGAAGCGGCAAGAGAAGAGAGCAATATGACGGTGCGTCTGCTACAAAATTTTCTCAAAGCGGGGATAGAGCCGGAGGCAGCACTTGCTACCATCAACTCTGCCCTCACGCTACGCGGAGAAGAGACAGCGGGATGTACGACTGTAGATCTTTTGACGATAGAGCTTTACACCGGACAGTGTAGTATTTATAAACTGGGGGCAGCACCTACATACCTGAGAAAAAACGGGAAAATCAATTGTATGGCGGGTTCTGCACTTCCGGCAGGTGCTGTGATGGGAGAGGGCGCGGATGTCAATCGTTTTCGCGGGGAATCGGGCGATTGGATCCTGCTTCTTACGGATGGTGTGCTTGGTGGAGACAATGACGCTTGGCTTCGGCATATGATCAGCGAGTACGATGGAAAAAGTCCGGGAGAGCTGGCCGAAAAAGTAATGAAAGAGAGTAAAAAACAAACCGGTGGAACAGATGATGGCACCGTAATTGCTGTCAGACTGGAAAAACGATCCTAAAAGTGATGCCACCTGATCCATTCGACAATTTGTGATTGCACTTTGCGTCAGGCAGATAACGATTGCTCTTTGTGCCATGGTATGATAAAATAACATACATGAAACAAACTGTGGATCGGAGGCTCAAATATGCAGCGATTGTTCAAAGTGCTCATTGCTTCCCTGCTGGCATTTTCATTGTTTATCGGCGGGTTTGCCGTGCATCTCATTGTTGATATTCGCACATATGGAACCCTAATCAATTATGTGGGTATCGTTCGCGGTGCAACACAGCGGCTTGTGAAGTTGGAGATGAGCGGTAATCCGAATAATGAATTGCGTCATTATCTGGATCAGATTATTATAGAGTTGTCTACCGGGGAAGGAAAGTACGGCCTACCTTGCCCGGACGATGATACTTACCGGGACTGTTTGTCAAAACTTGTCATTCAATGGGATGAGTTGGAGCAGGAAATTGATCAAGTGCGTGCCGGTAAGAACATGGATACCCTACTTGCATTGAGTGAAAGCTATTTTGTACTAACAAATGACACCGTGTTTGCCGCTGACAACTATGCAAATCGTCAAACACAGGAGGTCACATGGCTGATCGTCACGCTCGTCGCAATTGCCGCAAGTACATGGTTGGGTATTTTGATCTATAATACAAAGAGAATGCGCAGACTCGAGCGGGACAATCGTGGTCTCAGTGATATTGCGTTCCAAGATAAGTTGACCGGGGCACCCAATTTGGAAAAGTTCAAGCTTGATGCACAGGATTTGTTGTTACGTTGTCGCAGTATTAAATTTGCGGTTCTTTACGTGGATTTTGAAAATTTCAAGGCATTAAATGACGTTTTTGGCTATGCCTACGGTGACCGTATTTTAAAGGAATATACCAAAATCTTGCGTGCAGATATGGGAAAGTTCGATACATTTTGTCGTGTGTCCGCCGATAATTTTCTGATTCTCCGCAGCTATACGGTCAAGGAGAAATTGAATCAACAGCAGCAGGCGATAGATCTGAAAATTTCCGGTTTTGCTATGTCAGTCGCAAGGGAACAATATTTCATCCGCACCAAGGGTGGATTTTGTTGTCGTGAAGATATCGTGGAGGAATTGAAAATTTCGGATATCATTGAACGCGCCAACTTTGCCCGAAAGACAGCCAAGCAACAGTCAGTACAGAATTATGTGTTTTATGACGAAAGTCTCCGTCAGAAGATGCTGGCGGCAAAGGCAATTGAAAATCATATGCAAGCCGCCTTGAAAGAGGGAGCGTTTTTTGTCTATTTTCAAGCCAAGGTCAGCTTGGAAACCGGAAAGATTGCCTGTGCGGAAGCCTTGTCGCGTTGGATTACAGAGGATGGCAGCATGATTTCACCGGCGGAATTCATCCCTATTTTTGAAAAAAATCTATTCATTATTCAGCTGGATCAGTATGTTTTGCGGCAGGTATGTCGCTGGTTACGCGAACGCTTAGATCAAGAGCTTGCGTTTGTTCCTATTTCTGTGAATGTCTCGCGGATGCAGTTATATGATCCCGGTTTTGTTGCAACCTATGCGCGCATCAAGCAGGAATACAATATTCCGGATGGTCTACTACAAGTAGAATTTACGGAGTCTGTTGTATTTGAAAATATGGATCTGTTATTGAAAATCATTGGCGATTTAAAAGCCAATGGCTTCCAGTGTTCCTTGGACGATTTTGGGAAAGGCTACTCCTCCCTGAATCTGTTGAAAAGTCTGCCGGTGGACGAGCTGAAATTGGACGGCCTGTTTTTTGAAAAAACCGATGATCTTGATCGTGCGCGGACTGTTGTGTCTTGTGTTGTAGATTTGGCAAAGCGTCTGAATTTGCAAATTGTAGCAGAAGGTGTAGAAAATCGAAGTCAGGTCGCGTTTCTTCGCACAATCGGCTGTCATTTGGTGCAAGGGTTTGTTTTTTATCGACCGATGCCTTCCGAAGCATTTGGTGCGTTGTTGGAGGAGTCGCCCAGCAGTGTATTATGAGATTGTCGCGACAAAAAGATGGAGACGGCCTATGTAGACCGTCTCCATCTTTTTGTTCATTGGGTGGGTTCTTGGAGTAGTGGTTGAATTCGTTTATGGTGTTCCTTGCGGTACATCAGGAGGATGATGGCGGCGGTGACAAATTCCGCGACCCAAAAGGCGAACCAGACCGCAGTGGTTCCGCCAAAATGCCAAAAAATCCAAACGGCAGGCAGTAGTAGAACACACTGACGCATCACGCCGTAAATCATACTGGGCATACCATTGCCCATACCCTGAAAGACGTTGCTCAGCACGAGTGCAACACCGCAGACAGGAAAGGTCAGCGCGACAATACGGAGCATACGGACGCCCATATCAAGCATTAGGCCTTTTTCTCCGTTTGTGAAAAGTCCGAAAATGGGAGTGGGGAACAGTTCAC
>JAVVSI010000133.1:0-4335 GCA_036654315.1 Evtepia sp.
GTATCTATGAAACAGCTTCTTGAGGCAGGTGTCCATTTCGGACATCAGACACGCCGCTGGAACCCGAAAATGGCAACCTATATCTACACAGAGCGGAATGGGATCTATATTATTGATCTGCAAAAAACCGTGAAGAAGTTAGAAGAGGCTTATAATTTTGTGCGCGATATTTCAGAAAAAGGTCAAAGCCTTCTGTTCGTTGGCACAAAAAAGCAGGCACAGGATGCAATCCGTGAAGAAGCCGCACGTTGCGGTATGTTCTACGTCAACGCACGTTGGCTTGGTGGAATGCTGACAAACTTCAAGACCATGCGTGGTCGTGTGGATCGTCTGAGCCAGCTGAAAAAGATGCAGGATGATGGCACTTTTGATATGCTTCCAAAGAAAGAAGTCATCAAGCATATGGGCGAAATCGCAAAGCTTGAAAAGTATCTTGGTGGTGTCGTTGAGATGAAACGCCTTCCCGGCGCACTTTTCGTTGTAGATCCAAGAAAAGAGAGAAACGCCATCAACGAAGCGCGTAAGCTCGGGATTCCCATTGTTGCAATTGTTGATACCAACTGCGACCCGGACGAAATCGACTATGTAATCCCCGGCAACGATGACGCGATTCGTGCCATTCGTCTCTTGTCCTCCGTGATGGCAAATGCAATTCAGGAAGGCAGACAGGGCGCAGACGCTGAAGAAGCCGAGATGGCAGCAACACCGGCAGCACCGGTCGCCCCTGTTACCGTAGCAACAGAAGCTTAAAAGAAGCCTTTTTAATAAAATAAAAAAACCCGGAGGTACTTGAACATGGCATTCACCGCAACTGATGTAAAAACACTGCGCGAATTAACCGGAGTTGGTATGCTTGACTGCAAAAAAGCACTTGCCGAATCCGATGGAGATATGGATAAAGCGGTTGAGATCCTGCGTGAAAAGGGTCTTGCTGCCGCACAGAAGAAGTCCGGCCGTATTGCGGCAGAGGGTATGGCATATGCCGCTTCCGTCGATGGCGTGGGCGTGGTTGTTGAAGTCAACGCCGAAACCGACTTTGTCAGCAAGAACGATATGTTTGTCGAATTCACACAGGGTGTGGCCGCTGTTGTTGCCAAAGAAAACCCAAGTGATGTCGAAGATTTGATGTGCAAGCCTTATCCCGGTACGGAACGTACTGTTCAGGACGAACAGCAGGAAAAAGTGCTTGTGATCGGTGAGAATATCAAAGTCCGCCGTTTTGCGCGTTTCACAGAGGGAACGCACGTTGCCTATAACCATATGGGCGGCAGAATTGGTGTTCTGGTCAATTTGGAAGTTTCGGCAGAGCTTGAAAACAATGAGACTGTCATCGAACTTGGAAAAGACATTGCGATGCAAATTGCCGCAATGAATCCGGCGTTCCGCGACAAATCCGAAGTGGATCAATCCACACTGGATAAAGAGCGTGAGATTCTCATGGTACAGGCCAAGCTCGAAAATGAGCAATCCGCAAAGCCAAAGCCGGATCATATTTTGGAAAAAATGGTTCTTGGCCGTGTTGGGAAATATTATGAAGAGAACTGCCTGATGCAACAAGCGTTTGTCAAAGAGAATAAGATCACCGTGGAGCAGCACGTTGCTGCCGTTGCAAAAGAACTGGGCGGAAAAATCGGCGTAAAGAACTTTGTTCGCTTTGAAAAGGGCGAGGGCATTGAGAAAAAGCAGGAAAACTTTGCAGAAGAGATTGCAAAGCTGAGTCACTAATCAGTCACTTGACTGTGATATAAAAGCAGAGAAAAGCGTACCGCAGGCGGAAGCAGCGGTGCGCTTTTTTTGAAAAAAAACGGAAAAAGCACCGATAACGAAGGGAAATAGAAAGACTTTTTTGTGAAAAACAGGGTAGTCGTGTCATTTTTCAGCCTTAAAACGGGGCTGTAGATATGCAATATGCACAAAAACGATACCTGATTCTTGTGACAAATTAAAGCCCCAATATCTTGCCATAAAACCCTTTGAATGGTATACTTAAAGGCGTAGATAACATCTGCAATGAGTTAAACACCTTGAAATTTCCCAAAATAGAAAGGATGCGTCACCTTATGAAAGATTTCGCTTTTAATGTCCCCCAGAACTGCCAGTTTGGCTTGGGCGCGCTGAAGAAGCTGCCTGATTTTCTTGCTACATGTGGTTCCGACAATGTCATGCTGATTTCAGACCGCGGTCTGGAAGCCATCGGTGTGGTTCAAAAAGTCCGTGATATCATCAAAGCCGCTAACCTGAAGTATAGCGAGTTCCTTGATGTTCTCCCGAACCCCACAGTTGAAATTGTTGCTGCTGCTGCAAAAATGTACAAAGAATCCGGTGCTACCAGCATTCTGGCTCTGGGTGGCGGATCTCCTATGGACGTCGCAAAGGCTGTCGGCGTTGTCGCTAAATTCGGCGGCAGCATTACGGATTACGAAGGCGTCGGCAAAGTACCCGGCAACATCGATCCTCTGATTGCTATCCCAACCACCGCAGGTACCGGCTCCGAAGTCACTGTCGCTGCTGTTATCACAGATGAAGCAAGAAACTACAAGCTCAGCGTCCTCGGGCCCCAGATCTCCCCAGCATACGCAGTCCTGGATCCTGAACTGATCATGACCGCTCCTGCATCCATCGCAGCAGCTTGCGGCGTTGACGCTATGATCCATGCACTCGAAGCTTACATCAACACCGCTGCGACTCCTTTCTCTGACGCTATGGCTGAGAAAGCTCTGGAGCTGATCGGTGCTAATATCCGTCGTTTTGTTGCAAACCGTAAAGACGTTGAGGCAGCTTGCGCAATGATGGCCGGTTCTAACTTTGCAGGTATCGCATTTGCACTTGCAAGACTCGGCGATATCCACGCAATGAGCCATCCTGTCAGTGCATTCTTCCATGTTGCACACGGCGTTGCAAACGCAGTTCTTATGCCTACCATTCTTGAGTTCAACGCTTTGGCAGACGAAGGTCGTTATGCTAAGGTCTATACTTTCATCACCGGCAAAGCTGCTCCTGCTGACTTTGTTCCTGAGATGTTGGTTACAGAGATCAGAAAGCTGAACAAAGACCTGGGCATCCCCGCTTGCCTTGCAGATGTTGGCGTAACAGAAGACAAGATTCCTCAGATGGCAATCGACGCAATGAAGAGCGGCAACATTCTGGTTAACCCCAGAGCTACTACTCTGAAAGATGTCGAAGCTCTCTACAAGAAAGCAATGTACGCATAATTTTCTTTTTGCAAACCAAAATCCCGCAACATGATTTCATGTTGCGGGATTTTTCTATGCGCGGAAGTGCATTTGCGCTCTGACGAGTGCTGCATATTCGCCATTTTGTTTCAAAAGCTCGTCATGGGTTCCCTGTTCCAAGACGCGCTCTCGATCCACGACCGCGATTTGATCCGCATTTTGTACGGTAGACAGGCGGTGTGCAATCACAATGGAAGTTCTGCCCTCACAGAGCTGATCGAAGGAATGTTGGATTTTAAGCTCGGTTACGCTGTCAAGTGCGCTGGTTGCCTCATCCAGAATGACAATAGGTGGATTTTTCAAAAAGACGCGTGCGATGCTGATGCGTTGTTTTTGTCCGCCGGACAGCATAACGCCGCGTTCTCCTACAGGACTCTGATACCCTTGTGGCATTTTTAAAATATCCGCATGAATTTCGGCACGTTGGGCGGCTTGGAGTACTTCGGCGTCAGTCGCGTCGGGTTTCCCATAACGGATATTTTCAAGCACGCTATCCGCGAAAAGGAACACATCCTGTTGCACGATTCCAATATTGTCGCGGAGAGAGGATTGGGTCACTTTTTTCACATCATGGCCATCGACGAGAACCGCACCCTCGTCTACCTCGTAAAATCGCGGAATTAACTGACAAATCGTACTTTTCCCACCGCCCGATGGACCCACCATTGCGAATTTTTGACCTGCACGGATCTGCAAAGAGACATTATGCAAAACCTCTGTTTCGTCGTTGTATCGAAAGGAGACGTTTTGAAAGGTGATATCACCTTTGACATGGGAGAGCGTTTCGGCATTGGGAACATCTTGGATTTCCGCTTTGGTGTTCATAAGCTCCAAAAATCTCGTAAAACCCGCCATACCTTGCATGAATTGTTCGACGAAATTGACAAGCTTTTTGATCGGTGTGACGAATGTGGCAACATATAGCGTGAAAGCGACCAAATCCGCGTAATCAAGAGTACCCTGCATCATGAAGTAACCGCCCGCTGCAATGACAACGACCGGCATAATAGAGGTAGAGAATTCCATACCACCCTGAAAAACCGCCATAACTTTGTAATATTTGCTTTTCGCCGCTACAAATGCCCGATTCACCAGACTGAAC
>JAVVSI010000134.1:0-4332 GCA_036654315.1 Evtepia sp.
CTTTCTCGATGAAAAAGAAATTCGACTCATCCCACCCAAAGAACTTTGGACCTCTCTTTCTTATGTGCCGCAAGCAAAACACACGACTGCCGTGTGTACAGTAGAAGAAATGATCCTGCTGGGTCGGAGTAGCCATTTTGGCGTTTTTTCCAAACCCGGCGCGATAGATGAACAAAAAACAAAGGAAACCATGCAAAAACTCGGCATTACAAAGCTCGCAGGAAAAAAATGTTCCGAATTGAGCGGCGGAGAACTGCAAATGGTACTGATGGCACGCGCCTTAGTCTCAGAACCCCGTGTTCTTATTTTGGACGAGCCGGAATCAAACCTCGATTTTAAAAATCAACTCCTCATACTCGAATTGATGTCGCAATGTGCATCGGAGGGGCTTATTTGTCTGTTCAATACGCACTATCCGGCACACGCCCTACAACGTGCCAATAAAGCACTCTTGCTGGATGGTGCGGGCGGTACACTGTTTGGCGATTCGTTTTCCGTGATTACTGCTTCCAATATCGAACATGCTTTCGGCGTGGAAACCGTCATTACAGAAACCGAAACGCGTGGCAATCAATTGCAAACTGTGATGCCGCTCCGTGTTTCTCAGATGGGTGAGGGTGCCTTGCAAGCCGATTTGAGACAAGATCGAGTCCTCGCGGTTGTGACGGTCATTGCAAGCAACAACGAGACAGCGGATCAGCTCAATGGTATTTTCAGAACGTATCACCGCTATATTATAGGTCGCATGGGAATGCCATATCCCGATGCACATGTTTATATTATCAATCTCACTTTGGATGCACCGGAATGTGAAGTTCAGAAATTGGCGCACCGTCTGACAAGCCTGCCGAACGTCAGCGTAAAAACTACATTTGCTCCCCGCAGTTTCAAAAAGGAGTTCTGAATGAAAAAAATACTGGATCGTCTCAATGCAGAAAAAAAACTTTCCCCGGAGGATTGGCTCCTCCTCTTCCAAACCTTCACGGCAGAGGATTCTGCCTACGCGGGCGCGTTGGCGCGAGACATTGCGCAACAGCGATTCCAAAATAAAATCTATTTCCGCGGCATTATTGAATTTACAAATTTCTGCAAAAATGATTGTCTCTACTGTGGCATTCGAAAATCAAACGCAAACGCCTGTCGTTACCGTCTGAGCGAGACGGAGATCCTGCATTGCTGTGAAGAGGGATATGCGCTTGGGTTTCGAACCTTTGTATTGCAGGGGGGAGAGGATCCCTATTACAACGATACGCGTATGACGGCACTGGTCTCTGAAATCCATCAGCGTTATGCGGATTGCGCGATTACGCTTTCTCTGGGCGAACGCAGTCAAGAATCCTATCAGCGTCTGTTTGATGCCGGTGCCACGCGCTACCTGCTCCGACACGAGACGGCAGATGCGACGCACTATCAAACCCTACACCCACCGGAATTGTCATGGCAGCGTCGTATGGACTGTCTCCGTGATCTGAAAAAAATTGGCTACCAAACCGGTTGCGGCTGTATGGTCGGTACACCGGGTCAGACAGCGGAACATTTGGTCAAAGAAATGCTCTTCTTAACCACATTCCGGCCGGAGATGATCGGAATCGGCCCCTTTATTCCGCACGAAGATACCCCTTTTAAAAACTGCCCGGCGGGAGATACGGAAACTACATTATTTATGTTAAGCCTCTGCCGTATCCTACTACCCAATGTACTACTGCCCGCAACAACCGCACTCGGTACCATTCAAAATGATGGCAGACAAGGCGGTATTTTAGCCGGTGCCAATGTCATTATGCCAAATCTATCCCCACTTGCCGTGCGAAAAAATTATATGCTCTACAACCACAAGGTCGGGACAGAGGACGATGTGATTGCCGGCACACAAAAAGTGCGCGAACAAGTAGAAAAAATCGGCTACCAAGTGGTAGTCGACCGCGGAGACTTTGTCACTGACAATGGACAAACCTAAGACGATACAGGAGGAGAAATATGATACGACTTGCTATTTATGGAAAGGGCGGCATTGGTAAATCAACGACAGTTTCCAATGTATCGGCCGTCCTTGCAGAAAAAGGATTCCGCGTCATGCAAATTGGTTGTGATCCAAAAGCAGACTCCACCGTCTGTTTACACGGTGGAAGTACAATTCCAACTGTCTTGGATATCATTCGCGGCGGAAAAGAATTCACGCTGGAGGATATTACAACCATCGGCTATGCGGGTATTATCTGCGTCGAAGCAGGTGGGCCAACACCCGGTACGGGTTGTGCGGGACGCGGTATTATTGCCGCACTGGAAATGTTGGAAAAAAAGGGCGCGTATGAAACATTCCGGCCGGACATCGTCCTCTACGACGTACTCGGTGATGTGGTCTGCGGCGGCTTTTCTACGCCCATGCGCAAAGGATATGCGGATCAAGTGTTTGTGATTACCTCGGGTGAAAATATGGCAATTCACGCAGCAGCCAATATCGCAATGGCTGTTGAAAATTTCAAAACCCGCGGATATGCCACATTGGGTGGCTTGATTCTCAACCGACGCAATGTCAAACGAGAAGAAGAAAAAGTATTGGAATTGGCGGACGATATTCAAACAACCGTAGTCGGAACCTTGGATTTTAGCGAAACGGTACAGGATGCGGAAGAACGCAATCAAACGGTTTTGGAAGCCTTTCCTACAAGTGAAATGGCACAGCAGTATAGAGTCTTAGCGGAACAACTGCTTGCCGCCTGTGGATCGCCATGCTGACACGACTGGGAACGCGCGGAAACTCTCCCGCTGTCAAGTTCGCGCTTGCATCTTTTCCGGAACCCTTCGCATCCGGGCTGGAATATGCCGCACCTGCCAGAGGAACTTGGAATATCGTCCATATTGGAATGCTGATCCCGGAAGCACATGAGATCTTCGTCTGCGCGGCCGGTTGTCTACGCGGGGTCGTTTTGACAGCAGCAGAAATGGGTGCGTCAGATCGTTTTTCCACAGTTACGATTTGTGAAAACAACGTCTTAGATGGGGATATGGAAACTTTGATCATTGAGGGTGTATCCGATATTTTGGAAAAACTACCGCATATGCCACCTGCTGTTTTAGTATACACAAGCTGTATCCATCATTTCATGGGCTGTGATCTCGACATGGTTTATCGTGACCTACGCGCACGGTTTCCAACTGTCGCATTTACAGATTGCTACATGACCCCCATTATGCGAAAAAGCGGTCTGACGCCCGATCAAATCATGCGGCGCCAACTCTACAGCCTTTTGGAAAAACGTCCGCTTGATCCACATTGTTTCAATCTCATCGGAATCAACGACCCTTTGGACGAAACCAGCGAACTGTTTACCATGATACGGGAAAACGCCTGTGAATTAAGAGAAATTACGCGCTGTAAAAGCTATGCGGACTATCAAACACTCGCGGAAAGTACCGCCAATATTTCAATCTTGCCTGTAGCAAAAGCGGGCGGTGAATTTTTAGAAAGTCATTTGGGACAGACACACTTATACTTACCACTTTGCTACGGCTATCATGAAATAATCGAAAACATGGAAAAACTCGCGGACTTTCTTCATGCGGAAAAACCGAATTTTGAAATACAGATTGCAAACGCGGAAAAGGCACTGGATGCCGCAAAAAACGTCATTGGGAATACGCCCATTGCCATTGACTACACGGCAGTGCCGCGTCCGCTTGGTCTGGCGAGACTCTTGCTGGAACATCAATTCCGTGTCGTGCAAGTCTATGCGGATTCTTTTTCGGGGGAAGAACAAGACGATTTTGCGTGGTTGAAATTACATACACCCGAATTGGAGCTATTGCCCACAGTGCAAGTGCAAATGCGTGTCTTACCGCGTCTGAGTCAGGGAAAGCTACTGGCTATTGGTCAAAAAGCAGCATATTTCAGCGGAACCTCTCACTTTGTGAATATTGTGGAGGGCGGGGGTATGTATGGCTTCGATGGGATTTGTAGGCTTGCAGCGCAAATGACAGAGGCATTTTTAATCGAAAAGGATGCAAAACAACTCATCCAAAATAAAGGATTGGGATGCACTTGCTGTATTCAGTAGCAAAAACGCGTCAAGTCATTACGACGCGATCCGGAAGGGGGAGAATGTTATCAAACAGACAGCGAGAATTATTTCTACCTATGCGGCGGATGTATCCGGGGTATGCTCCGCATTATTTGAACTGGGTGGCATGACAATTATGCACGACGCATCCGGTTGCAACTCCACCTACAACACCCACGACGAACCACGCTGGTATGACACGGACAGTCTCGTGTATATTTCCGGCCTGTCCGAAATCGAAGCCATTATGGGTGATGATGAAAAAATCGTTGGG
>JAVVSI010000135.1:0-4311 GCA_036654315.1 Evtepia sp.
CTCGTTCGATTTACGACTTCCAATTTTGTATCCGATCCCTCGTACTGTCTCGATCAGGCTACCGGCAGTCCCTAATTTTTGGCGTAGGGTTCGGATATGTACGTCTACTGTTCGGCTTTCTCTCGCCTGTACATCGCCCCAAACGCGGTCAAGCAGCTGATCTCTTGTAAAGACGAGATCCATATGTTCCAGCAAAAGGCAAAGGATTTCAAACTCTTTGAAAGTCAGAGACACATAGTTTCCCGCCACCTGTACAACGTGCTTGGATGGTGAAACGTAAAGCTCGCCCAGATGATACTCTGACGGTACAGTCCCATGTTCCGTGCGTCTCAAAAGTGCTTTGACACGAGAAAGGAGTTCCATCATACCAAAGGGCTTTGGCATATAATCATCGGCACCTGCGTCAAGACCAATGACGGTGTCATATTCGGTACTTTTTGCAGTGAGCATCATAATCGGCAATTTACTGGTTGCAGCGGCAGATCGGAGTTTTCTTAAAATGGATAAGCCATCTTCCTCCGGTAGCATAATATCCAAAAGAACCAAGGTGGGGATTACTTTCTCTAAGCTTTGCCAGAACTCGGATGGTCTTGCAAAGCCTTCGGCTTCAAATCCGGAACTGCTCAAAGTATATAGTACCAGTTCACGGATACTGTTATCGTCTTCGACAAAATAGATCATAGTTCACTTCCAATTCATGATGGCATTTAATAAGGCGTGTCTCTCATTGGGCAGTTTTTCTTCTATAACCAGATTCATCAAATGGTGTAGTGTCGCACCGATTTGTGTACCTTCTTGCATGCCGATTTGGATGAGATCACTACCATTGATAGCCAAGTTTTTCAAAGAAAAGCACTGTTTTTGTTGTATAATCTCATCAATCGCAAGGGATATGGTATCCAGTTGTTTGAGTCGTTCCGCTTGATGTGAGATACCCAAGGTATCCGCTCGTTGTATTTCTATTAGCTTGCGTAGGCGTGATGCTCCGATTTTATTCAGCCAATGTTTGAGTGATTTGCTTTCGGATTCCAGAGGGATACCGTGGTATAAGATCAGTTCTTTGACTTCGGAGATTGTTTCTTTATCAAATCGGAGTCTTGTCAGAATAGATTCTGACATAGCTGCACTTTTTTGTGCATGGTCATAAAAGTGACCTATGTGAGTTTCATCCTGCCTGTAGGCGTCCGGTTTTGCGATATCGTGAAATAGCATTGTAAGACGCAAGATCAGGTCGCTTGGCGTATTGGCAACACTTTTTATTGTATGTTGCCATACGTCCAAGTTGTGATAGGGACGTTCCAATCCGATCATGGGCTTGAGTTCGGGAATGAAGGTGCAAAACACGGCGGCATATTCATTCAAAATAGAAGCGGCAGCGATACCGCAGAGCAATTTGCAAAATTCGAT
Organism: Evtepia sp.; assembly: GCA_036654315.1. Lineage (GTDB taxonomy): Bacteria > Bacillota > Clostridia > Oscillospirales > Oscillospiraceae > Evtepia. The sequence continues at coordinate 1,408 of JAVVSI010000135.1, forward strand.
GTTCAGGCGTTCGACAGAGATAGTGCAAAGCAGGTTTTTATTTTGATATAGAGCCTGTTGTGTGTCGTGAGCAATGGTGAAGTCATAGGTTGCGGCAAAGCGTAAGGCGCGCATGATCCGCAATGCGTCCTCCTGAAATCTCAAATTCGGATCACCGACACAGCGAATGCACTTTCTTTTCAAATCCTCATATCCATTGAAGTGGTCAATCAGACCTTTTTGTGGATGATAGGCCATGGCATTGACCGTAAAATCTCTGCGGCTGAGGTCCTCTTTCAGGCTATGGACAAATTTGACTTCTTTTGGGTGTCGGTGATCCGAATACGCACCGTCTACACGGAATGTTGTGACTTCATATGATTGATGATCCATTCGGATTGTGATGGTACCGTGCCGTATTCCCGTCTCTATTATTTTGGTGTCGGCAGGAAAGCAAGCTTTGACTTGCTCCGGTGCGGCATTGGTACAGATATCCCAATCATGTGGAACAATGCCATAGAGTGTATCTCTGACACAGCCGCCCACAGTATATGCTTCAAATCCATGTTGTTCTATGGTCGATAGTATGCCGCTTACGGCAGAGGGGATGTCGATATTCATGAAAAACCACCTTGTCAGTCATCTCCGTGTTTACGGAAGAGAATTTGGAGATTTTGCGGCGTACAACAGTTACAATGAGCCAATTCATTGCGCTGTTCATGCAGAAAGCGTAGGCGGTTGCGGGCTTCTTCGTCGGGGATATAGAGGATGTAATTGTCATCTCTGCCACGGTGCGATGCGTTATAATTGAGGGTGCCGAGTTCCAGCTCAATGGGAGATTGAATGATACGACCGTACTGTTCAATTTGGTTTTCCTGAAGCGTCTGAGAGATCTGAATTTCCCAGTCACGAATAAATTGGACACGTTCCAACTCTATGATAGGAAATGCGACCTGAATTTGTGCTTCCCAGATTCGTTTTTTCAGTTGATCCTCGTTTCCCATGCGGCTCAAATACAGTACATGTGTAGTTTCGTGATCGGTACCGCGTTGTTGGAAGGCATCCATTTGGGCGATACGCGACAGACCATCGGTAGGACTTTCATTCATAAAATCCATGGTTTTTATGAACTTTTCAGAAACTTCTGCATCTGTTTCACAGAGGAGTGCGGCGAGGGATGCGATATATTTTTTCCAAAGTTGAGGATATTTAAAAAAGCCGCTGTCTAGGATCATACTATTAAAGGTTTGCAGATTATAAATATTGACACTTTGATTATAGTCTACGGTTTTAAAATTCCGTAGTTTGATTTCGGGAAAGTTGCTGTCACACTCAAGGATGAAGAGGCCGCCGTCAATGTCCGAAGTAGCATAGCCTTTGCAGAAGTCCAACCATTGGTGCATATCCTGTACCTGCATGCCTTTGAGCCAGATGATTCGATTTTGTAAGATACGACAGCGCAACATATAGTTTTGAATCGTCTCACCGCCGCCCGCGCGAAAACCGCGTTGTACGGCACCGAAGCCAAATTGGCGTAGTAAATAAGATCCGATATCCGTGCAGTTGGGACAATCATCTTGTACGTCGATGGTTTCGACCATAAGTTCTTGTGTTTCTGCTTTCAGTTTAAATTCCTGCCAAATGGTACTGCGCATTTGGTGTCGCCAGGGGAGATCGTGGGGGACTTTCAAAATGACATTTTTTTTATTCATGAGTGTTTCGACAACATTTCTTACCACTTGATGAGGACCTGTGATATGGCTCCACCAAGTCTCTTCCCATGCAATGAATTCAGCCATAATTTTACACCTCGTCGTTAAAGTTATGAATGGCTTGATCTACGCTGTCCAAATCATTTCCGATTAAATAGAGGAAACAATGCTGACGAAAGTGATAGGTTTCATGCTTGTGGGTTGTGGTGAGGATGGCCATATCTGTCATTTCACCCAATAACACGGTATAAGATGCATACGTTTCTTTCGCAAGACAGTGGATATTATAATCCTCTGCCATTTGTTTGATATCGTCGACAGAGCAGTCGGGCTGATTGCGACAATCATCGGAATTATAAAAATAGAGGAGTGCAATGCAATGCGCGAGCATAAAGTAACGGGGATCAGATTCCAAAACCGCACAAATGCCGTCTCGAATGCGTTGGTTTAAGGCAGCGGAATTCAGAATAACGCCCAGTTGTCTGTCCTCCAATGGGAAAGGCGGATTATTTTCAGCCGCACAATAAAAATTTGCATATTCATCTGTTACAGTCTGTGTGAGGGTATCACCGACGAGTTGCACGAGGGCGGGATAATAATTGGTGTTGACCAAAAGCGCGTCCAAATTTTCCTGCGTGACGAATCCAAGATACTCCAGTGGTTTTTGGAGTAGACGATGCGCATCTTTGGGGAGAAGGGGACCAATTGGGAGGGGTGTTCCGAGCGCATCTCGCAGATGACCCTGTACCCGGTGAAGTGCGCTAAAAACGCATTTAAATTGATTTGCGCAGGTCTTTTTCAGATCAAGAAGGGCTTGGATGGGTGCAGTCATTGTTTCCATATGCTCCAAAAATGCGTCGGCATCGTCCAAAAGGAGGAGAAACATTGAGATTTGTTTTTTTTGAAAAAGGAGTTTCATTTGTTCGCAGAAGGCGGCCAATGTCTTTGCAGATTGGAAAGAAAACATCGTTTTTTCTTGGATTGTTTGCATGAGTTTCTGTGTGACCTCTGCTTCCTCTGTACAGCCGCTGAGGTTGACTTTCACGGCATATTCTCGCTTGTCGATACGCGTACAAAGCGTTTCTGCGCGGGTGAGCAGGGCGGTTTTTCCAAGTTTTCCGTAGATCATCATTGTCCCGTTCGGATCAGCGATACTGTTGAGTTCCGCTACACGCCCGAAGAACATTTCATTTGGGATCACACCGTCGCGGAT
>JAVVSI010000136.1:0-4292 GCA_036654315.1 Evtepia sp.
TTTTTTAACCCTGTCAACGTGGGCAGCGAAACTTGGTGGTCACTCACAGCGGTCGATACCCGTGATGTCAACGCAACGGTCACACAAACCGTCGTCTGGTTGCTCGCACTCTCGATTGCCACACTCATATTGATTATTTTAACGACAGTACTACTCCTTAGAAAAATGTTGAATCCTATGAAACGTGTCGTGTGCGCCGCAGAATCCATCGCACATGGTGATCTTGATGTACATGTTGATGTCTCCTCTCAGGACGAAATTGGACTTCTCTCCGACGCTTTCCAAAAAATGGCCACTACTTTGGGCGCGATTATACAAGACACTGATCACATACTCGGTGAAATGGGCCATGGCAACTTCTGTGTGCGAAGCGCGCATGCTGAGGGATACGTCGGTGACTACAAAGGTCTATTATCCGCAATGCGTCAAATCAATACCAATCTCAGCGTCACGCTATCGAAAATCAATGAAGCCGCAGATCAAGTTGCTTCCGGTTCCGATCAAGTCTCAAGCGGCGCACAGGCACTCTCTCAGGGTGCAACAGAACAGGCTTCTTCTGTCGAAGAACTGGCCGCTACCATCAACGAAATCTCAAGGCAAGTGAAAGACACTGCTGATCATGCAGCGGAAGCGCGTACGCAAACCAACACCGCCAGCCATGAAGTTTCTGTCTGTAATGATAAGATGCAGACCATGATCACCGCCATGCACGAGATCAGCGAAAAATCAAATGAAATCGGAAAAATTATTAAAACCATCGAAGATATTGCATTCCAAACCAATATTCTCGCCTTGAACGCCGCCGTCGAAGCCGCAAGAGCAGGGACAGCAGGCAAAGGCTTTGCCGTTGTCGCAGATGAAGTGCGTAACCTCGCAAGTAAGTCTGCCGAAGCTTCCAAGAGTACTTCCAGTCTCATCGAAGGCTCCATGATTGCCGTCGGAAACGGTACGACAATCGCAAACGAAACGGCGCAAGCACTCGTTCGCGTCGTGGAAGGTACACAATCCGCTTCTCTTACCGTGGATAAAATCGCAGACGCCGCCACCCAACAGGCAAGCTCCCTTTCCCAAATCACGCAGGGCATTGAACAAATCTCCAGCGTCGTTCAGACAAACTCTGCCACCGCCGAAGAGAGTGCCGCCGCCAGCGAAGAACTCTCCGGGCAGGCACAGATGCTCAAACGCCTTGTCAGTCAGTTCTCACTGAAAGAGGACACAGCACGCCCCACTGATACACCCATCAAAGAAGAAGGCCCCTATTTGGTGGCGGGCGACAAATATTGATTGTTGAACTTTGAAAAATCCGGTGGCAGAACTGCCACCGGATTTTTTCGTCATGCAAGCATACAATTAAGATATTCCTTTATGTTCTAAAAATTCCGCCAAAATCGTTGCGCTGTCCGCACGTGTCACCAAATCCTGAACATTTGTTTCTGCTAAGCCCGCAAAACGAGACAGTATCCTTGACATATCTTGTGCGGTCAGAGGAACATCAGCAGAAAAAATTCCGGCGGATGTACCCTTGATGATTTGTTCCCTAGCGGCCCAATTCACTGCCCCTGCATAATAACTGTCTTTTGGCACATCGCGAAACACAGTTTCACCTGCGCTACCGGTATCTGCACCCGCAACACGCGCCAACATAGTGATAAATTCTCCACGCGTTACCGGTCTTGTCGGTGAGAATAAACCCGCTCCGGTTCCCTTTACAATGCCACGCTGCTCCAGATATCGAATCGCAGACGCATTCTGAACGTCGGTAAATGTTGTCGCCTCTTTTAGATTGGCATCGTATCCAACCGCATATGTAGATAAATGCGTCGATTCTAAAACAACACCATTGTTTTCTTTTCGGTACTCACTCCCGACCCTTGCATGAATCGCAGTATCGACTTCACAAAGAAATAAATTCCGTGGAATTTCATTGGAAGCCGGTGTATAAGGCAGCGTGAGTGTCACCGCATCACGGAACGTATGGACTTCTTTTCCATCAGACATCACGGAAAATGTCACCTGATCCCGCATCCCAATGGGTTCTTTCTGTGGCTTTTGACTCCGTGTCATGGAAACTGTCAGCTCGCCCGACAAATCGGAAAGTGCTTTGATCGGAAAACGAATCACGCCAAAGTCGGATTTTAAAGTCAAAGCCGCCTTTTGTTCCACAACTGCCGCAATCGGTAATGTGAAAATGATACGATCTGCTTTTTCATCTATGTTCGGCTGAATGACCATTTCTCCGTTTTTCACTGCATCTGCAAGGATGTCTCTCGTCAAGCGCACACGCGCAACACCATCTTTTACCGTCACGGTCGGCCTTGCCGTCGGCGTATGGTCGTCTGTGTGATAGTCGCGGATATAATACCACTCCAGCGTGTCACCCTTTGCAAGACGATAGGAAGCCGCAGAAACAGACGGTGCAGTTCCATTCACACGATATTTCCAGCCGCTATTGACACCATAGTCAAATTCTGCATAGCCGCCTATACTTTTCACATAGTCACCATCCAGAATCAGCGCGAGTCCGGTCCCCCTCAATGCATCCAATGCCGTCATACCGTTGGACCATATTTGTTGGCTCCCATAAAGAGAACCGTTCGGCCCCAACACACGCACAGACACTGTCTTTTCATCCGGTGTTACACTGCTGTCCGTTAGCTGAACTGTATACCCGTCCGGTAGACGAACCAACTGTGGAATCCCATCGGCATCCACTTTCTCAACTTGCAATGTATGCTGTCCCGGCGTCGCCTTTTCCGCAGGAACTGTCACAACACCGCTGGCATCCGTCTTTTCGCTCAGTGCGTGCTGATCCCACAAAACAGTCACGTCTGACAATGGCTTGTTTGCTTCATCCGTCAAGGTCAGTTGGACACAACTGCCCGTTTTTTGCATCCCTATTTTTGGAAACGATGTGCCATACCCCAGGCCATAGCCGTAATAGACAATGATTTGATCTCCATCCGCGATCGGAGTATCCCCCATACCAACCATAGGGCTTTGATTATTATAAAGATACGACCAGCCGTCATAACGCGATGTTTGATTCCCTGCCTGACCGGCGATCTCGCTGATATAGTTCCCCATTGCTTTATATGGGATCTTCGCCGCTTTCAAGGCTTGTGTGACCGCATCATACACCGTCAATCGTGAACTGCCCTTGTTACTTGCCACAAATGCCTCGTTTGAAAGCAGATTCCCCGTCTTTCCCTCTACGCGTATGAGAACGGTTCGTTTCTGGACTGCACCCTTCTTCATTGTCACACGCGTCGGAAGAATGACGGCATTCTTGAGGAGTGGTATCACATTTGTGACGGCCGTCAGAGGCGCGACATCAAAACTGCCGCTCGTTGCATCACTGCTCAGATCCTGATACCCATCTCCGTTGAGATCTATGGGTACGGAGACCAAGGGTGTGCTTGTCCCGCTCTTTGTGTCGAACTCTTGCAGCGTCAGTGTGACGTGATTCTCAAATTCTATCACCGCTTCGGTGACCCCAAGCTTGGAATCATTCTGTGAACAATAGACAACTTTATCAATCGTAGGCGCGATTGCCAAAATCGTATCGCCGTTTTCCGGAAGCGTATTAGAGGGTTGACACACACCGTTTTTCCAATAAGTATATCCGGTACTCGGCGTTTTCAAAATTTTTGTGCAGACACCATCCAGCGTGTCCGTATTGCTTAAACATTCGCTCTGTGTTTGCAGTTTCCCATCTTGACCCAGCACTTGCATGGTCATGGTTTTTGTGTATTGATTTTCGTTCAGTTTGATATTTGTAAAAAATGATGTGCCATACACCACTTCGGCAAGTGCCAGAGCCGCCTGTTTTGTTGCGAATGGGTTGATCGCCTTGTTATCTTTAAACCCGAATCCGCCGCCATCCACATAGAATGACATGAGTGTCTCTACTTGATTATGTTGCCATGTACTCGTATCGACCTGTGCGGCCTGTAAGCCCCACAAGACCGCTGCCGTCGTATTGGCATTGCAGGCAGTGGCTGCAATATCTTGTTTGAGTTGAATCCAACTCAGCAGCTTGTCCCGCTCCACGGAAAGTCCCGCATAATCGCTGTCATCATATAGGCTCAAAGCCGCAAGTGCCATTCCGGCGGAATCGACATCAATATACGATGCACCACCATAACCGCCTTCTGCATTTCTAAAGTCAAGCAGTGTTTGGATCGCCGCCGCTTTGTCATAGACAAAGGAGGAATCACTTCGTTTGTATGCCTCCATCGCCAGCATATTCATTGCCTGTGCCGCTGCCCATCCGGCGGGTTGTGTTAATTCCG
>JAVVSI010000137.1:0-4240 GCA_036654315.1 Evtepia sp.
GTGCGATCAGCTTGACGCTTTTTTCGCCTTCAGAGAAGGAAATAGAGAGCAATTCACCGCCACTATGGACGGCAGCGCGTCGAAAGAGGAGGCTCAGGAGTCCATAAAACAGACCTGCGGCAATGAGGACGCCTTTGAAGTCGAGTGCGGAGTGCAAAACGCCGTTTTGAATATAGGAGCCGTTGCGGAAGAAGTCGAGTGCGAGTAGTCCGCCGCCGAAGGCACAGGAGAGCGCGAAAAAAATAGCGGCGAGGCGAAACATACGACGGGTTCCGCCGAACGCAATGAGGATCATAATGACAGCTGCACTGAGTTTGAAAACGGGGTGAACGAGGATGCGGAACACGGGAAAAAACGTCATAGCAGCATAAAATGCACCAAATACGGCAGAGAGTGCGAATCGCAAACGGTAAAATATTTCACCGGCAAGCTTTGCGGCCGAGAGGAGGAGAAGGTAGTTAATACAGAAGTTGAGGAGGAAAAAGGAGTCGATATATATGACAGTCAGTAAACCCACCTCCTAAGGAATTGACAGGCTGCGGATGCTCTCTTGATTATACGGCTTGTTCCTTCCAAAAGAAGTCTAAAGACGGCAGAAAAAAACGCGTCCGAACTTGCACAGTGTAACAAGTTCGGACGCGTTTCTATTATTTTCTATCTAAGGGGACGATTTTTCCTACAAAGCACGGCTGCTTTCACTACGAATCCGCCCTTTTCCCTCTAAAGCGCGATCAATCATGTCCAAAAATTTTTCACGATCATCGGGCAATGTTCCTTTGAGGGGGAGATAATTGGAGGCATGGTTACTTGTAAAGTGGAGCGGGCCGAAGTTCAGACCTTCCACAAGCATACGAGTTTCCATCAGCGATTCCTCGGCGTCGATTAGCTGGAATTTCCCATCTTGGATATCACGATACAGTTGCGTTTTGGGTTCCGGGATGAGGGTAAGCGCGGAGAGGTGGTTGGGTTTCATGCGATTCATCAATTTTACGGTCTCTTCCATATGACGGTGTGATGCCGTACCCGGACCCGCAAGACCAAGTATAATCATAACCCAGAGGTCGATACCTGCTTCTAAAAGACGTGAGGAGGCTTGCAACATTTGATCTGTGGTCGCCCCTTTGTTCATTTTTACCAGCAGTTCATCCCAGCCGCTTTCAACGCCCAAATAAGCGCGCGTCAGACCTGCGGTGCGCAGTTCACGCAGTTGATCGGGTGTTTTGGTGAGTGTACTGCGTGTACCTGCGTAGAGGGTGACCTGACGCAGCATTGGGAATGCCGCATAGAGGGCTTCTAAAATTTGTAGCAATTGGTCTTGACGCATAATAATGGCGTCACCATCGCAGATGAATACCTTGTCGACCGCACCGTAGTAATCCTGTGCCATTTGGATATCTTCCAGAATATCTTTCATGGGACGGACGTGGAATTTTTTATCTTTGTACATACCGCAAAAAGTGCAGCCGTTGTGGGAGCAACCGACAGTCGCCTGTAATAAATAACTACGCCACTCACCGGGCGGACGATAAATAGAACCTTCGTATCTCATAAAACTTCCTCCGATCTTATAATTCGTTTCAAATTTTTTTCTGCTTTTTTTCTTGGTATCATGAGTTCATGGCCACAACCCTCACAGCGTAAGCGGAAGTCCATTCCGATGCGTAAGACTTTCCAAAGTCTACTGCCGCAGGGATGTAGTTTCTTCATCTCCAGTATATCGCCTAAATGCACATCCAAGCACAACACCTCCAAGGAATTAGGTTTGAAGAGAGAGGTTTATTATTTTTAAAAACGTGTCAATTCTATTCATTTCACGGATTGTAAAGCATATAGTAGATTCAGAAAACATCTGCTGAAAAGAAAGGAATGGTACGAATGTCCAATCAATATTTGCCGGAAGGGCAGCTTTTGGACACACCGGAAAACAAAGCTGCTTGTTCATCTTATACCGCACTGCAACACGCAATGGAGCGCGAGCAGGTCTTGGAAGGCCGCGCGATTTTGTGTACGCCGGAGCATGATTTGCTGGTTTCCGTTGGTGAATTTTCCGGCATAATACGTCGAGAAGAGAGTGCATTGGGGATCCGCGAGGGAAAGACACGGGAGATCGCGATTTTATCTCGTGTTGGGAAAGCGATTTGTTTCACCGTAGTTGGGATAAAAATGGAAGAGGGTGAACCGATATTCATTCTTTCTCGTCGTCGTGCGCAGGAGCTTGCCCAGAGGGAATTTTTAGAAACGCTGCCGCATGGTACGATTATCCCCGCTACCGTCACACACATGGAAAATTTCGGTGTATTTGTTGATATAGCCTGTGGATTTATATCAATGATAGGGATTGAGAACATTTCCGTTTCCCGCATTTCGCATCCAAACCGTCGGTTTCATATTGGTCAAAAGATTCATGTTGCCATCAGTGGGGTTGACCATGACCGAGGTCGTATTTTTTTAACGCACAAGGAATTGTTGGGTACGTGGTCGGAGAATGCAGAGCAGTTCATGCCCGGTATGACGGTATCCGGCTATGTGCGTGGTTTAAAAGAGTATGGTGCGTTTATAGAATTGACTCCAAACTTGACGGGGTTAGCGGATCGCACAGAAGATTTACAGGAAGATGACCGTGTTTCGGTTTTTATCAAGGCGATTTTGCCGGAACGAATGAAAATAAAACTATTGATTATCCATCGTTTGGAACCGGATCCCACGCCTGCGCCGCTTGTCTATTATCAGCGGAGTGGTTGTCTTGGTGGCTGGTGTTACGCCCCCGAAAATTGTTGTCGCGTCAATGCGTTGGCGATTTGATCTGATCCCAGTATCGTTTTGCGGCTTGTTCCACTTTGTTGTCTCCGTATTGGTAGTATACCCGATCTTTCAATTCCGAAGGCAAATAGTCCTGATTTACATAATGTTTGGGAAAGTCATGTGGATATTGATAGGTGAGACCGCGTCCTAGTTTTCCGGCACCGGCATAGTGTGCATCTTGAATATGGCTTGGGATATCTCCACTTTTTCCCTCTTGGATATCGAGCATTGCGGCATCAATGGCAGAGATCGCGGCGTTGGATTTGGGGGCAGTGGCGAGTAGGATGACCGCTTCCGCCAGAGGGATGCGTGCTTCCGGGAGACCCAACATATGGGCAGAATCCACACAGGCTTTTACGATTTGGATTGCGTTTGGATAAGCGAGTCCGACATCTTCCGCTGCAATGACGAGGAGTCTGCGGGAGACAGAGAGGAAGTCGCCTGCACATAACAATCGGGCGAGATAGTGCAGTGCGGCGTTTGGGTCGGAGCCGCGAATGGATTTTTGAAAAGCGGATAGGATATCAAAATGGCTATCTCCATCGCGGTCATAGCGCATCGCTGATGTTTGCCCCAGTGCGACAGCATCCTCCAACGTGAACGTAATTTCCTTTGCGTTGGAGGATTGTGCTGCAAAGAGTGCTTCCACTACATTGAGTGCCTTCCTGGCATCACCACCGCAAGCGGTTGCAATTTGTTCCAATAAAGTGAAATCATAATGCACCATGATCCCGCGTTCTTCCGCAAGGAAATGAATGCCGCGTTCGACCGTGGGGATGAGTGCGCGAGGGGAGAGGGGTTTGAATTCAAAGACGGTGGATCGGCTTAAAACGGCATTATAGATATAGAAATAAGGATTTTCTGTTGTAGAGGCGATGAGTGTGATTTTACCGTTTTCCATAAATTCCAAAAGTGACTGCTGTTGTTTTTTGTTAAAATATTGAATTTCGTCGAGATAGAGGACAAGCCCTTCCGGGGCAAGGAGGGTGCCGACATCTGCCATTATTTCTTTGATATCGGAAAGAGAGGCCGTGGTGGCATTGAGTCGGTGGAAGGGTCTGTGGATGCGGGCGGCAACGATTTCGGCGACAGTTGTTTTTCCGGTACCGGATGGACCGTAAAAGATCATATTTGGGATTTGTCCGCTTTGAACGATACGTTTTAGAATTCCATGTTCGCCCAAAATATGTGATTGACCGGCTACATCCTCAAGTTTTTTTGGACGGATGCGATCCGCCAAGGGCTGATACAGAACGCATCGCCACCTTTCTGAGCGGGGGTATTACGCCTGCGTGCAAAACTCCACTGTTTTTCCATCAAGGATCATATTTGTTGTTCTCACAGCACACATTTTACCACACATAGAGCAGGTATGTCGATCTGCGGGTGGGGTACTTTCGAAATATTCTTTTGCTTTTTCGGGATCAATGGCACAGCG
>JAVVSI010000138.1:0-4238 GCA_036654315.1 Evtepia sp.
GGAAGAATCCAATTCCATATAGTTCTTTGGCTCTCTCGTTTTGCTCCATGCGAGAAAACGGATTTTTCTTTTGTGCTTTGATTTTAATATCAAATATAGGTCGTCGGAATAGGGGGGAATACTCTGTTTCCTGTCCGGGATAGGTTGGTGAGATGAGCTGGTCAGAAATGGCGGCATTGCTCATGTCCACGAATTCATAGCTACCCGGCATTTTCCCGGTGACGCGGAAGCTGCGGCTTTCGTCGTAAAACTGGCGAATGAGTTCAATGCACAGGGCATTGATATCGGTGTGTGCGCGATAGGAGGCGGCAATCATATCACGGCTTACTTTGTTTCCTGCCTCTTGTAGTGCAGCGATGGCGGCGGCAGCGGTGACACCGGAACCAGCCGCGCCGGAGTTTACATCTCTGTTTGCGGCTGTGTCTTTCATCTCCTCAATTTTCATCTGCGCCACGGTCACATAGATGTCGGAGAGTGGTTGCGTGACAATCTCGCGTAGTCTCCTATCGTCAAGTTCCCCCTCTACATGAACAAGCGGACGGCTCCAGTCAAGGAACTCCTCTTCGTTGATACCTGTGTTGCTTCCCACAAAAAACCGTTTTTTTGTAGTCATCATGCTGTTTTCCATGATATTTGAGGAGAGTTTGTCGATGTAGAGTTGAGGGTCTTTGCAGATTGAGACATAGCCAAAGCCGACCGGCGTTCCTTTTTCGGGAAACAGGACATCCAGAACGATAGGATATAGTCCGTGGTCATACCAGCCCTGCTCACGGAAGGCAGGCTCATTCTCGCTGGCAAAAAGGAGGGTGTCGCCTACAAATTTGGCATAGTGCAAAAGGGTTTTTCCCGATGGTGCAGTGGTCTTGTAGTACCAGTCGACCACCACGCTTTTTCCGCTGATGTCTACGGTGTCGTCGTAGATATATTGTTTGACGTCAATGACGCTGCCACCCAGTTTTCCCTTGTGCTGAGGGTATTGCTGTTCGAGCAAATCTTCGTCCACCAGTTCCACTAAAAACAGGTTGCGAGATTTCTGCACATCGGTGACCCCCGGCTCCCAGAACAGCTTGAGCAGGTCTATTTCACGGATGTCGATGTCTCCGAGTCCGTTTTCCTTGCTGCTGTTCCAGAACACGCCATAGGCAGCAGTGCCGTGCTTGAGTTTTTCCCACCAATTGTCGGAATAGGTTTGTTCGTAGGCGTTGTATTCCAAAATGACAGGGAGTACGGAGGATAGCGTCTTTGCGCTCTCCTCGTCCGTGCGTTCTCGTGGAAGCACGACAGGTTCGGGGTAGTTGTCCATGGCGTCGGCGTGTTTGTTGAGGATCGCGTTGAAGAGCCAGGCGGAGGAGGGTTGTGGCATAGTGCCGTTCTGCTCGCGCCGAATGACCTCCCAGTGCCTCAGTTCCCACCAGAGTTCGTCCTCCACCACACGGCTCTCCAAATTTGCTTTGCCCTGCTTATAGCGTGTCAGGAGGTCGACCGCCTTTGCGATCTCTTCTTTGCCAATACGCTTTTGTTGCGTGGGTGAGGTAAGTAGCATAGCCCCCATCTCAGGGGACATCACATCCTCTTTCTGTGTTCCGGGCAATCCCATGCCTGCCTGTTGCGTTGGGGATACGCCCTGCGGGTTTTTTCTCCCAAATAGTGACATGCTGATTCCTCCTAAAAACGTTTGTAAAAATCGTATTTTCCATATTGATTTTCCTGTTCAATGTCGAGTGGGTCGTATACAACCAGCGGCGGTGCTTTGCGTGGTCGTGGCGCGATGGGGTTTTTCATGCAGACGTATCGCAGTTCGTCATAGATGTGGTCCTCGCCATCGGTGTTGATGTCCTCCACGTCTCGCTCGTCGTAGACAAGGTTTGGTACGGTGCGAATAAAATGCGAGCAGGTGCGAAACACATAGAGCATAGGCACGCCGTCTTCTCCGAATGCAAGGCGGTGATGTACTTGCATTTTTCCGTCAATGCGCTGATGCTCTCCGCGCTCAAAGTAGACCCGTTCCCGCTCCATGAGACTGCCAATGCTCTCAGTTCCGTTGCTCGCCCAAATGGCAGGGTCACCCACGCCGTTAATGCGTTTCCCCTTGAGATTGATGTCCTCGCTTTCAATGCGTTTTATCTCCTGTGCCACGCGGGATGGTTCCCATTGGACGCCTTTGTTGGGTGTGCCGGTGCAGCCGTATAGCTCACGGATGCGATACATCCGTCGTTCGTGGTCAATGGCATACCAGCCCACGGAAAATGGTCTGGAGTATCCCCAGTCAAAGGATCGCCAAATGGCCCATCCCTGCGGCACTAAAAAGGGGTCAATCACATGGGTGTTGATTCGGTCTGTGTAGTGGTCGCTGTCATTGCGCCACTCGGTGAACACCTGCCCGGAGAAGCTGTTCCAATCGCCATAGAGCAGTGCATTGCGTTCCTGTTCCGGCATGGAGGCCAGCTTTGAGATGTAATCGGGGTCATTTTCCAGCAGTATTTTGTTGTCAAACACAGAGGAGGGGACGAAAATGCGAGATTTCCAGCGTGTCTGCTCCGTCCCATCGGGGAAACGCACTTTCACCTGTTCCCAGATGGTCTGCATGGGCGCACCTGCTGTAATAAAGCGTTCCTTGACCCATCCATGCCCCACGCCGCCGGGGTTTGCCTGTGCCCTTATGTAGCAGCGCGTGCCGGGGCCGTTGGGACGATTGCGAGAGAAAAGGTAGCTGTATTCTTCCCAGAGGAATTGGGTCAACTCGTCAAAGTCGATAAAATCATATCGCTTGCCCTGATAGTTGAGTCTGTCCTTGGTGTGCTGTAGGGAGCCGAAAAAAATTTTTGCGCCTGAGGGGAAAGTCCAAACGTGTTTACTCTCGTTAAATCGCGCTTTTTTGTAAGCTCTGCTGTAAATCTCAGTAGATCGGTCCATCAGCTCGCTGAGTTGTGGAAAGGTCTTTCGTAGTAGCAGACCGCGATAGTGTGGTATCTCCACCTGCCGCAGAGCCTCGGCCAGTGCGCAGTCCGACTTACCGCCACCGGCAGCGCCGCCATACAGTGCTTCATCCTCAAAGCGAGCCATCAATGCAGCTTGCCTCGGCTGTGGTTGCCACACTACTTTTGGCATCGTCAGCACCTCCAATCACATCAGGATCAGGCGGATGTTCCATCACCGGGGCAAGCACCACCACACCGCTTCCCTCATCGTCATCCCCGGCCGCAGGTTCTGGTTTATAGCGCCAGTTGGTTGCCTTTCGATTGGTCAACCAAAACATCTGCGCCGTGGTGTCTGCAGAAACATGAACCTCGTCCTCAGCGGCAACCAATTCTTCGACATCGGAAACTCGCCTTCCGGTATTTGAGTCGTACTCTGTACGTTTTAGCTTATAGTGCTTAATTATTTTTGCGTTATATCCAAGGCACTTTTTATATAGCGCCGCCTCCACTGCGTTGTCCGGTTCCTCACACGCCTGTGCAAAAGCCGCCGAAAGTGCCATATACCGTTCATCGCCTTTCTCTCCTGCATCGAGATAGTTCCGAAATGTGGAATAGGCTACTTTTAGTTTCCCTGCGATTTCTTTGGCCGTCGCCCCTTTTTGAACCCAGCCTGAAATTTTTTGGATGTGAGGCATCACGTTTGTTTCATATTTGCTTTTCATGTTTGCCCCACCTTTCCGCATTTGCTCTTATCGTAATCGATTAGGATTTAGATTGCGCCATGAAACCGCACAAAAAGAGTTCCGCTCTCCCGCGCGAGGAACGCTCTCATGCACTTGCCCCCTATGAACCCCGCTTTGTGCCATCATGATCAATTCTCTCGTAATAATTCAGCAGTAGCGCGGCGATGGAGCAGCTTTTCCATCCCGGCTGACAGGCGCAAAAGTTGTCTATGTAGGAAAGGCGTGTCTCCATGTCCGGGAAGTTCACTTTGCCACCTTCACACCGCACGCATAGTCTCTCGTCCCATTTGAAGAATGGGCACACCCAAGTCTTGTTTGAATATCCCAAGTCACACCTCCATCAAGCCGACCGCTTTTGCGAGAAATCAGGGTTCGGCAATCCAATTGATAGTCACGCCCTCATCCGCGCAAGAATCAGTGAGATGTTCCGGCAAGTCCGACGTGTCGCGTCCCATATATGCTGCTATCGTGTACACGCTCCGTACCGCAAGCCAAAATGCGTCACGCGCCCTTGCAAGTTCTCGCGTGACCTCTTCCAGCTTCTTTGCGGACGCATCAAGTAGGGTAGCGGCCTCTT
>JAVVSI010000139.1:0-4219 GCA_036654315.1 Evtepia sp.
GATATATTCTGAATTTGTACGCCTTTTCCATTCAATCACCTCATTTCTGCTTTTGGCTTTTGATATAGTCTTTGATTTGTTGTTCTGTATTTTCTGACACGGTTGCCACAAAATATGACGGATTCCACAGATGCCCACCCCATAGCTTTTTTCTTAATTCATCGCCATATTCTAGCATTAACAACCTTGCACTTACTCCCTTCAATGCCTTTAGCATATCCGGGATATAGTGCTGTGGAGTACATTCTATCAGAAGATGAATATGGTCTAAATCTGTATTTACCTCTATGAGTTTAAAGTTATTATCTTCCGCGATTTTACAAAGAATTTGGATTAGCTTAACTTCTACTTCAGGATACAATATTTTATGTCTGTACTTCACACACCACACTATATGGTATTGAATCGAGTACACATATCCTCTGCCCTTGTACACATTTGACATCTAATCACCCATGTTTAATTTAACATATGTATGTGAAAAAGTCAATTATATGTTGCGCTATTTGCATATTTACAATTAACATATGTAGGGCAATTCATCCCATGACTAAAGTCACGGGTGTTCTTGCCTTTCAAATAAAGAAACGGAGTGTGAAACGTATGAATACTCAGCCGCTTGGCTTTTTCTTACAACTTCTTCAAAAAAATAATCTTCTCAGCGATGGTAGCTGTTTTCCGGCCATGGATTTTCCGATCTCTTTGATTTCTTGCGATTCCCGCGCAGTTGTACCGGGTACGCTCTTTATTTGCAAGGGTGCCCACTTTAAAGTGGAATTTTTAGAAGCTGCTGCACAAAATGGTGCCGTTGCCTATCTTGCCGAAACCCAATTTCCAAACATCCCTCTCCCCTGCATTCCCGTAAACGATGTCCGCCGCGCTATGGCACTCCTCGCAGACGCCTTTTATGATCACCCCAGCACAAAACTTTCGGCGGTAGGGATTACCGGTACCAAGGGAAAATCTTCAACCACTTACTATTTAAAATACATTTTCGACGAATTTCTCACCGCACAAAAAAAGCATGACAGTGCTGTCATCTCTTCCATTGATACCTACGACGGCATTGAGAAATTCGAATCCCATTTGACCACACCGGAACCTTTGGATTTACAGCGTCATTTTTCAAATGCGCTTCAAACCGGTGCGGAATTTTTGACGATGGAAGTATCCAGTCAAGCACTCAAATATCATCGTGTAGATCAAGTCTCTTTCGCAGCGGCCGTGTTTTTAAATATCGGAAACGATCATATTTCACCGGTAGAACATCCTGATTTTGAAGATTATTTTTCATCAAAACTCAAGATTTTCTCTCAGGCTTCCGTTGCCTGTGTGAACCTTGATTGCGAGTATGCCGGACGCGTTCGCAGTGCAGCGGAAGCGGCCTCTCCCCGTGTCATTACGTTCTCGCAATCCGATCCTACAGCAGAAGTATTTGCGTCGCATATTCGAAAAAGCGGCGGTGATATTTTATTTCACGTCAAGACACCGCGCTATAGCCGTGAATTTCGGCTTACCATGCCGGGACTGTTTAACGTCCAAAACGCACTCGCCGCACTTTCCGTCTGCGAAGCACTGGACATTCCGGAACAATATGCCTATGCGGGTTTGATGAAAGCGCGGGTTCCCGGGCGCATGGAAATTTACACCAACGCGAACGAACGCGTGACTGCGATTGTAGACTATGCTCATAACGGTTTATCGTTTCAGAAATTATTTGAATCGGTCAAAGAGGAATACCCGGATCGACGTATTGTGACCGTATTTGGCTGTCCCGGTAAAAAGGCCCTTGACCGTCGCCACGATCTCGGCGAAATCTCCGGTCGTTATTCCGACTATGTGATTCTCACGGAGGAAGATTCCGGCGAAGAACCAACCGAGGAAATTTGTCGCGATATTGCCCAGTGGGTTTCTTGCGATTACTCGATCCGTCCCGATCGTGGTGAGGCGATTCGTCAGGCTGTCATGAGCTGTGAAACCCCCACCATTCTCTTAATTACAGGAAAGGGCGCAGAAACCAGACAAAAACGTGGAATCGAATATATTGACTGTCCCTCCGATGTCGATTATGTCAAAGAGGCTCTTCTTGATTATGACAGAGATCACGGTATGGATGGCATGAGCAAGATCCGAAATTTACTGGACATATTGCCACTTCTGCGCCGTTATAATCGAAAAACGATGGTGATTAAATACGGCGGTAGTGCGCTGGATGAGCATGGCACTGTTTTAGAGGATGTTTCCGCGCTCCGCTCTGTCGGCGTCAATGTTGTTTTGGTGCATGGCGGCGGTGCAGAAATCTCCGCACTGCTTGACCGTCTTAAAATGGAAAGCCACTTTGAAAACGGCTATCGCGTCACAGATGAAGCCATTCTCGAAACTGCTGAGCTTGCACTTTCTGCCAAAGTAAACAAAACACTGGTCGGCGCATTGGACAAACTGGGGGCGCGTCCTGTTGGTGTCTCCGGCCGTGATGGCCAACTGATTACCGCAACACAAAAAGACCCTGCCCTCGGTTATGTCGGAGAGGTTCAGCTGGTAAAAACCGATCTGATTGATGCGCTATTCATTGGCGACTTCCTCCCGGTGATTTCCCCCATTGCCAGGGGCGAAGATGGCACCCCACTCAACTGCAACGCCGATGATATTGCCTGTGCCATTGCAGAGGCACTTCGCGCGGATAAGCTCATCTTTTTAACCGATACCAATGGGATTCTCGTTGACAGCCATAACCGCGATACCAGAATTCCGAAACTCTCCACCACCCGTGCGCAAGAACTTTTGGAAAATGGACTCATTGCAGGTGGTATGATCCCGAAAACAAGAAGTTGCATACAAGCAGTGAGCAAAGGCGTTGGTGCTGTCACTGTATTGGATGGTCGCATTGAACACGCAATCCTATTGGATGCCATTTCCGAAAAATCCATAGGAACAACCATAGAAAAGGACTGAGGCAATGTATCAAAAAATAACCCTACCGAATGGTGTCCGTATTCTCTCTGAATCGGTTCCAAATGTCCGTTCGGCCGCGATTGGGATTTGGATTGGGGGCGGCTCTAGGCAGGAACGCGCTTCTGAAAGTGGTGCCTCTCATTTCATTGAGCATATGTTGTTCAAAGGAACCCAGACCCGAACTGCCGTAGATATTGCGCGAGAGACCGATGCCATAGGCGGACAAATCAATGCATTCACAACAAAAGAATGTACTTGTTTTTATGCGCGTGTCCTTGATACGCATCTCTCGCAAGCCTTGGATATTCTCTTTGATATGCTCTACCATTCACGATTTGACGAAAGCGATGTTGAGATGGAGCGCGGTGTCATTTCAGAGGAAATCGGGATGTATCAGGATACGCCCGATGATCTCTGTGCTGAACGCCTCTTTGCTTCTGTTTTCAAAGGCTCCGCTCTGTCCCGCCCCATTTTGGGACGGACTAGCACGCTCTCCAAGTTTACGGGTGAATCTTTGAATCGCTATCGCGCACTTCATTATCACGCTCAGAATACTGTCATTTCAATTGCAGGCAGTTTTGATGCGTCCCTGATTGAAGAAGTATCGGCGCGTTTTTCTGTTTTGACAAATCCACCTGCGATCCACGTCTCCCCTGCGAATTATACGCCTGCTATTACCGTAAAGAAAAAGGCGATTGAGCAGAATCATCTTACACTTGCTTTCCCGGGGCTTTCGTTTCGCTCACCGGAACGCTTTTCCTTACAACTGCTCTCCTCTATCTTAGGTGGTGGGATGTCCTCCCGTCTATTTCAGGAACTTCGAGAAAAGCGCGGCCTATGTTATTCTGTTTATAGCTATGGCGCGGGTCATGCGGATACAGGTCTTTTTGCCGTGTACGCCGCACTGAATCGTGATATGGAAGCCCAAGCGTTGGAGACGATCTGCACGGTGATTCGTCAGTTCGCAAAAGATGGTCCCACGAAGGAAGAGTTGGAACGCGCGCGTGAACAGTCCAAATCCAATGTCCTGATGGGTTTGGAATCTACGCAGTCGCGTATGAGCCATATGGGGCGTTCAGAGCTGTTCATGGGTGTTTCTTTGTCACCGGATGATATCATTGACGCCTATGATGCTGTTACCTTGGAGGAGGTCTGTGCGCTCTCTCGGAGAATTTTCCGTTTTGAGGATGCTTCGCTGTCCGCTGTGGGGCGCGTTTCCACGCCGGATGTGTACGCCACTGCGTTGCAAGTCTGACAATAAAAGTCT
>JAVVSI010000140.1:0-4217 GCA_036654315.1 Evtepia sp.
CTGCGTTGGACATAAAGACAGCCATAGCAAAACCGGTGACGGAGACGCCGCCGAGCAGACCGACAACGCCGGTAGGCCCGAGGATAAGACCTGTGATAATGGGGACAGTAATAGCGAGTACAGCGGGTGCGATCATTTCATGCAATGCACCCTTTGTGCAGATGGAGACGCAAGCGGCGTAATCGGGATCGGCTTCGCCTTCCATGATACCCTTGATCTCACGGAACTGACGGCGCACTTCGCGTACAATGGATTGTGCCGCAGTTTGGACGGCTTCCATGGTGAATGCGGAGAAAACGAAAGTCAGCATAGCACCGATGAACAGACCGACTAAGACGGTAGGACTGGTCAGGCTGAAGTTCAAAACCTCAAGGGTTCTGGTCTGTACGATATTGACGTAGGAGACAAGCAGAGCCAGTGCGGTTAAGGATGCAGAACCAATGGCGAAACCCTTACCGGTTGCGGCAGTGGTGTTACCGAGGGAGTCGAGTGCGTCTGTACGCTCACGAACCTCTTCGGGCAGACCGGCCATTTCGGCAATACCGCCGGCGTTATCGGCAACAGGACCGTAAGCATCGGTTGCGAGTGTGATGCCGAGGGTGGAGAGCATGCCGACAGCGGCGATGCCGATACCATAAAGGCCGTGGTTAAACGCTTCGATGTTGGTGATATCGGTGCTGCCACCTGCTGCAAAGTAGGAGATCAGGATTGCAGCGGCTACGATGAGGATAGAAGCAACCGTAGACATCAGGCCGAGGGAAATACCACCAATAATAATGGTCGCGGCACCGGTTTCGGAGGCTGCGGCTAATTTTTTGGTTGGTTTGTAGGTATCGGAGGTGAAGTATTCGGTAAAGTAACCGATGGCACAACCACCTGCAAGACCGGCGAGAATTGCGATATAGACACCCCAGTTTCCGATAATGAAGTAGGTCAGCGGTGCAGCAACAATTGCGGCGAGAACGGCGGCCGTGTAAGTACCGGTACGCAGAGAGGTGAGCAAAGATTTTTGGGTTGCGTCCTCTTTTGTTTTGACGAAGAAGCTACCGATGATGGAGCAGATAATGCCGCAAACGGAGAGTGCGACAGGAAGGAGCATACCATTCCAGCCGTAGCCTGCGACGGCACCCAGTGCGAAGGTTGCGAGGATAGAACCGACATAGGATTCATAGAGGTCGGCGCCCATACCGGCCACGTCACCGACGTTATCACCGACGTTATCGGCAATGGTTGCGGGGTTACGCGGGTCATCTTCCGGGATACCGGCTTCGACTTTACCGACGAGGTCGGCACCAACGTCTGCGGCTTTGGTGTAGATACCGCCGCCGACACGGGCGAAGAGAGCCATGAAGGATGCACCCATGCCGTTCATGACCATGATGTTGCCGAGGAGCAGGGGGTCATTGATTCCGGCAACGAAGCGCAGGCCGAGGAACCAGAGGGAGATATCGAGCATACCAAGACCGACAACGGTAAAGCCCATGACCGAGCCGGAGGAGAATGCGACACGGAGACCGCGGTTTAAGCTTTCGGAAGCTGCCTGTGCGGTACGTGCGTTGGCATTGGTTGCGATTTTCATTCCGATAAAACCGGCCAGCATCGACCAGATACCACCGGTTAGGAAAGCAAAGGGGGTAAACTTGGAAAGCATTTCACCTTTACTTGCAAACGCGATGATCATAAGAATGACAAACACAACGGCGAATACCTTAGCAACAGTAGAATACTGGTGTTTCAGGTAGGCGTTCGAGCCTTCACGGATGGAGGCTGCGATTTTTTGCATGAGGGGGGTACCCTCAGAGTAGGACATGACTTTTTTGCTTTGGATGACGGCAAAGACTAGGGCAAGTGCTGCACCGACAAGTCCAATCCATAAGAACTTTTCCACAAACTACACTCCTTTTTTCTTGTTTCGTTGCCAAAAGTCGGCAATTCACAAACTTTAACACTCCAATTTTAGCATAAGAAAAGGGTTTTGCAAGCGATTAGGACGCTTTTTCTTCGCGGTTTGGACGATTTGACAATCCCGACGAAAATTTCAAAGAAACGAGCAGATGTTCCGTACATAGTTACCACTACAAATGAGCGGATCTCTAGCGTCCCCATGCGGTACGAGAGAAGAGAATCAAAATGGGGAATATTTCGAGTCTGCCGATCAGCATACAAAGTGTGAGTCCGATCTTACTAAAAGGCGAGAAAGCAGAAAAGTTTCCCATGGGTCCGACCGCATCCAGACCGGGTCCGACATTGCTGATACAGGCGACAACGGCGGTGAAAGTCGTCGTAAAGGAAAAGTTATCCAGTGAAACGAGGAGGCAGGCAAGTCCCGTAATCATGAGGTAACAGGCAAAGAAAACGGAGACTGAGTGCAAGATGTTTTCTTCTACGACTTTCCCATCAAGTTTGACGACTTTGACAGAGCGGGGATGGGCAATTTGTAAGATATCGCGTCGAATGCAGCGACCGATGAGGAGAACACGCGAACATTTGAGACCACCTGCGGTACTGCCCGCGCAACCGCCGATAAACATGAGTAAGACTAAGATCCATTTTGAAAATTCAGGCCATAGGTTAAAATCGGTGCTGGAAAAGCCGGTTGTGGATACAATGGTAGCGACTTGGAAGAAGGCACTGCGCAAGGCATCCTGAAAGCTTGCAAAGAGCGGCAAGATGTCAAAGGTTACAAGGACGACTGCGACTGCAACGACACCGCAAAAGAAGCGCAATTCATCGCTTTTCAGTGCTTCTTTTGCTTTGCGAGTGAGCATGAGGAAGAAAACGACGAAATTCAAGGAGAAGAGCAGCATAAAAATGCCGATGATGATTTCACAAGCGGGGGAAGCGTAGGCACCGATGCTGGCGTTTCGGACAGAAAAGCCACCGGTACAGGCGGTAGCGAAGCTGGTAGTCACAGCATCAAAGACCGGCATTCCGGCGATCAAGAGACAAATGACTTGGATGATGGTAAGGACGATATACATCCCATACAGGATTTTTGAAGATTGCGCAGTTTTTGGTACTAATTTAGAGGGCATAGGTCCGGGTGTCTCTGCGTGTACGAGATGATGGGTTCTGTTGCCGACGGTCGGGAGGAAGGCGAGTGTAAAGAGAAGAACGCCCATACCGCCGACCCAAGAAGCAAAAGAACGCCAGAATAAAATGCCGCGCGGGAGCGGTTCAACGGCTTTGAGAATGGATGCACCGGTTGTGGTAAGACCGGAGACGATTTCAAAAAGGCAGTCGATATAATTTTCAAAAAATCCGGAAAAATAGAAAGGAAGTGCGCCAAAAAGGCCGAATACGAACCAAATAATTCCAACGACCACAAAACCCTCTCGGGAAAAAAAGTGATCTTCCGAATGGATTAAGGTTAAAAAAACACCGCAAGGTGCTACGATGAGCAGTGTGTAAAAAAACGGACGGATATCCTCGCCGTAAAAAAGGGAAACGGCAAGTGGAAGTAAAAGACAGAGAGATTCTGCCAAGAGGGTACGCCCCAGCATACGAAGCATGAGTTTGTAATTCACTGTAAAACATCTCCCAATCAGCTGTAAATATCGTTAAAATCTAAAATCACCTGTCCGCGCGAAATCACAATGACACGATCATCTTCCACGATTTTTGTATTGCCATCGGGGATTGTGACATGGGAATCGTGCAGGATTGCCGCAATGAGGACACCTTTTTTGAGGTGCAAATCACGCAGAGGGACATTTAAGTAGTGGGCGGTGTGGTTGACCGCGAACTCAATTGCCTCGGCTTTATTTTCGGCAATGCGATATAGTGCCGTCATGACACTGCCTTTTTTGTTTTGGAAGCCGCGTACGACCCGCAAAATACGTTCTGCTGTAATGAGTCTGGGGGAGACGACGCTGTCCAAGCCGGCAGAATGTGCGATTCCGATATAATTTTCACGGCTACTTTTTGCGATTACTTTTTTCAGACCGTGTTGACGGGCGTAAAGTGAGATCAGCAAGTTGTCCTCATCGCGACCGGTCAGGGCAATAAAGGCATCATTGTTTGTAAAGTGTTCAGAAGTCAGTAATTCCTGTTCTGTGCCGTCACCCATGAGGACGAGTGCGTTTGGAAATTCCTCGGAAAGGAGGCGGCAGCGGGACTCTGTTCGTTCCACGAAGGTGACTTTGACATGAATTTCTGCAAGCATGGCGGCGAGGTAGCGTGCAATCCGACTGCCGCCGACCAAAAAGACAGAGTGG
>JAVVSI010000141.1:0-4215 GCA_036654315.1 Evtepia sp.
TCCCCAAACAGCATCCGCTTCCAATCGGATCCACCCAGCTCGGCTGCCACTGCCGACCGTATCCCGCCTGTCTCCCCCCATGTTTGTGGCTCCATTGTGAGCAGACATATCCCAAGCAGCGCAATACCACACGCCACTGTCCGTCTGAATACCCCTGTCCTTTTTTGCATTACATCATCTCCCGTATGCCCTCAGTCTATGACCGCTTTGTCACGCTTATGTCACTTTTTTCGGAGGTCTGATTTATGTTACGCTTATGGAATGCACCTTTGATTCGCTTTTTCCGCGCATCCTTTTCCCTCTATTACAGCAAACAACTCCCACAAGCTGCCGCCTCTTTGGCATATTTTTTGCTTCTGACGCTTTTCCCTCTTCTGATCTGTGTGAACGCTTTTTTATCCTTTTTCAACCTCAATAGCGTCTACTTTATTGATTCTCTCAACCTCTTTTTGCCTGCCGTCACCCAAGATGCACTCGATGCCTATCTCGAATATATTTCCGTGAACGAATCCACAGGACTTCTCATCGCAGGCATTATCATGACCATGTTCTCCGCCGCCTCCGCATTCCGTATACTCATGCGCGGTATGGCGGCAATTTATGACTATCCTCCCCGACTCAGTCCCAAACGTATGCTGGCCAGTGTCTTTTTCCCTTTTGCTTTGATCTTGACCGTCTACCTATCTATTTTTGTCATTCTATCGGGAAATTGGCTCCTCCTATTGCTCTCCCAACATTTACCCATACACGCCTCTCTACGCGTTTGGCATTGGCTCCGCTTCTTTCTCTTGTTTTTCATTTTTCTTCTCTTTATTCTGCTGCTCTCCCACCTTGCCGCACCAAAAGATACCCCGCATTTCCCGCTCTTCCTCGGAAGCGTATTCTCCTCTTGCGCCCTCGTCGCCGCTTCCGGTCTGTTTTCCTTTTTTATCGGGATGTCCACACGTTATTCTTTGGTCTATGGCTCCCTCGTCTCCCTCATCGTTCTCATCGTCTGGCTCTACCTCTGCGGCAATATTCTCTTCCTTGGCAATGTATTTAGCGTGATACACTACCGAATGCATCGAATCCCACGCTTGTAATTGTCTCAAAATACTGGTATAATGTAATATCCTATTTTCAATAGGAGGAGACTTCCATGAATAAAATCTATCGACTTCTTGAACCGGGCTTCCGGCTCTATTTTACCTTTTCTTTGCTTTTTGCCGGTGTCACTGCGTTTTTTAGCCCCTTTATCGGCGCCATTGAAGCCCTCGCATCGCTTGGGCTTTATCTCTATCTGCAAGCCGGTATCTCAAAACGCAAACATGATATGATTGATTATATCGAAAGTATGTCCACCAATATCGAAAACGCAAATAAAGGCTCCCTCGCAAACTCACCGCTCCCCATTGTCATCTTTCGTCCCGATACCGACGACGTCATCTGGAGCAATGACCACTTTCTGAATCTCACCGGTGACCGCGATCATTTGTTCGATACAAAGCTCACCTCCATCGTTCCCTCCTTTGAGACACGTTGGCTGATGGAGGGAAAAACCCTTTGTCCCGATCGTATCGTTGTCCGTAACCGCCACTATCTCGTTTTCGGAAACCTCGTGCATACCGATAGCGAAGGTGGCTACCTCGCAACCACATACTGGGTCGAAATCACTGAATTTTCCCAAATCGCTGAAAAATACAACAACTCCAGACCGATGGTTGCCATTCTCCTGCTGGACAACTATGAAGATCTCGTGCGGGGTCTTGAGGACAGTACGCGCGCCGTTCTCCTCAGCGAAATCAATCAGCGTATTAGCGCTTGGGCCGATCCTGCACAGGGATTGCTTTGCCGCTATGACCGCGACCACTACCTTTTTGTCTTTGAGGCCGAACAGCTTGCCGCACTCCAACAGCAAAAATTCTCTCTGTTGGAGTCCGTCCGGCAGATCGTTAGCTTGAACGGGATTGCCGCCACACTCTCCATCGGAATCGGACGCGATGCACCCTCCTTTCGTGAGTTGTTCCATTACGCCACCCTCGCAACCGAAATGGCACTTTCGCGCGGTGGAGATCAGGTCGCAATCAAAGACGGAAATGATTTCCAGTTCTTTGGCGGAAAAGCCAAGGAATCCGAACGGCGAACCAAAGTCAAAAGCCGTGTCATTGCCAATGCCCTCTCCGAGCTATTTTCCAACGCCTCCCATATCCTCGTCATGGGACACACGTTCCCGGATCTGGATGTGATCGGTGCCGGTGTCGGTGTCTGCGCCATTGCAAGAAAACGCCATATTCCCGCCCGTATCATCTGTCCACCGCCCCCCTATCCCGCCGAAATTTTAAAAAAACAGCTCGTCTCTTTCCCCGAATATCAAAATGCGTTTATTTTTCCGGAGGACGCACTCCTCCTCGTTGACGCCAATACGATCCTCGTCGTCGTGGATACCAATCGACCCGAACAGGTTCTTTCCAAAGAACTACTCGCCGCCTGTGGTAAAATTGTCATTATCGACCATCATCGGCGCGCCGCTTCTTATATCTCAAATCCAATTCTTAGTTTCCAAGATCCCTACGCATCCTCTGCAAGCGAACTCGCCGCCGAACTCGTCCAATATATTCTGGAACCCGGCGATCTTCTTCGCTGTGAAGCGGAAGCAATCCTTGCGGGTATCGTCCTCGATACCAAAAATTTCACAGCCCGTACCGGTGGCCGCACTTTTGAAACTGCCGCATTTTTACGGCGGGCGGGGGCAGACACTGCCGATGTCAAAAAGTTATTTCAAAATGATCTGGACGGAACCATCGAACGCTACGAAATTATCCGAAAGGCCGATCTTTATCGAAAAAATATCGCCATAGCCGCTGTGCCGCAAACCGTAAGCCGTATCATTGCCGCACAGGCTGCCGATGAATTGTTGGGGATTTCAGGCATTGAAACCTCCTTCGTCTTATTTCCCGATAAGGATAGTGTATTTGTATCTGCGCGCTCTGCGAGTGATACCAATGTTCAGGTCATCCTTGAAAAATTGGGCGGCGGCGGAAATACTGCGACAGCAGGCGCACAGATTATGGATCAGTCTATTGATGCGGCAACGACTGCGCTGAAAGCAGCCATTGATGCCTATTTCGATGAGGATATTTAACTTGCACCCTACAAGAATACAAAAAATTCAAAATAAGATCATTTAGGAGGCCCATTATGAAAGTCATCTTACAACAAGACGTAAAAGGTCAAGGCAAACGCGGTAAACTCGTCGAAGTTTCCGACGGATATGCCCGCAATTTTCTCTTTCCAAAGAAACTCGCCGTTGCCGCAAATGCCGATAACGTAAATAAAATGGTCATGCAGGACAAGGCACAGGCAGCACAGATTGCTCTGGAAAAAGAAGAGTCTCTTGCTATTGTTGCAAAATTGAAAGATTCACCCATCAAAATTTCAGCAAAAGCCGGAACCGGCGGTCGACTGTTCGGTTCCATTACATCCAAAGAAATTGTCGACGCACTACAGGCACAATACAATATCACAATTCCAAAAGCAAAAATCGTACAGGAAGAACCCATCAAAAGCTTTGGCACATACGAACTGAAATGCAAACTCGGGCATGAAATTTCCGGTGCGCTATCTGTTGTCGTAACGGAAGAGGCATAAAATTTCATGAATGAAGACCTCCTCCTTCCACAAATGCCCCATAGCGTCGAAGCCGAACAAGCTGTACTGGGCTCTATGCTCATTGACGCACGCTGTATCCCCGATGTCATTGAGGGGTTAACGGCAGAGGATTTTTACCTCCGTCAAAATCGGGAAATTTATGAAACGATTTATGGTATGTTCAATTTTTCACTGACCATTGATCCCGTAACCATTTTGGAAAAAATGCGGCAGGATGGTGTTTATGATGAAAATACGTCGCGGGCATATGTATTGCAACTGATGGAGGTAACCCCCACCGCCGCCAACGTAAAAGAATATATCCAAATTGTACGCGATAAATCTCTGCTGCGCCGTATCGGAGAAGTAGCGGGGGAACTGACCTCTCTCATTCGGGAGGGGACGGATTCTGCCCAATCGGTTCTCGAACTCGCAGAACAAAAAATTTATGCCCTGCGCCAAGGCCGTAATACCCAAGGTCTACAACATATTTCAACGATTTTATTGGATGTTTTTGACCGCCTCAATGAACTGGCCGCGAGTGATTCCGCCATCCCGGGACTATCGACGGGTCTATCTGATTTGGAT
>JAVVSI010000142.1:0-4159 GCA_036654315.1 Evtepia sp.
GTGCTACAACCGTACACGTCCCGATCGGAAAACCCTATATCATAGTCGGTGACAAAGAAGTACCAAATGACACGGCCGCATTGATTCAAAATGATCGTACCTACCTGCCCATCCGTGCGGTCTTAGAAGCCTTTGATGCCTATGTCTCTTGGGACGCAACACAAAACAGCGTTGCAGTTGATACCACTTCCCCTCTCCTGCGTGTTCGCTTTTTGGATGTCGGACAGGGTGATACTATCCTGATAGACATGGGTGCTACCGAAATTTTAATCGACGGCGGTGACAACAAAGCAGGAAAAACCGTCGTCAAAGATATAAAACCCTATATCGACGATCAACTTGATTACATCATCGCGACCCATCCCGATGCAGATCATATCGGTGGCCTGGACAACGTCTTGGAGGCGTTTTCTGTCGGTGAAGTGATCGACAGCGGTAAAAAAACGGACTCCGCTACCTATCGAGCGTATCAAAATGCCGCCAAATCCGAAGTGGGTTGTACGCTTAGTTTGGATGAAAATCGTGTCATTCCAATCGGCACAGATGCATCACTTCGAATCATTGAAACCGGCGACAACCTCTCGACCGCCAACGACAACAGCGTCATCGCCTTGCTGACCTACAAGAATACGACCGTACTCCTTACCGGCGATATGTCACAAACAATCGAACGCGCCCAACTTTCCCTTTTTTCCGATGTCGATGTACTGAAAGTCGGGCATCATGGTTCTGCTACCTCCTCCTGTCAGGAATTTCTCTCTGTTGTTAAGCCGGAGTATGCCGTGATCTCATACAAACCCGGAAATACGTATCATCACCCTACTTCCGCTACCCTGCACAGACTCTTAGAGCGAGGAACCATTGCCTACGGAACCGGAAAAAGCGGAACCATCGTCTTATCCACCAACGGAACCGCCTATAGTTTTAACAAAAGCAATCCCCTCCTCTACGAAGATGCCGGAGACGCCGCGTGAAAAAGTTGAAATTTCCCGCCGAACTATGCTATCTTGTGGGAATTCTTCTCTTGGCGTTCGGCGCGGTACTCATGACAAAAGCCGATCTGGGTGTCTCTATGGTCATCGCACCTGCCTTCCTATTGTATTTGAAACTATCCGCTACTTGGAGTTTTATTACCTTTGGAATCGCAGAATATATGACACAAGCTTTCGTTCTGCTCCTCCTCATTATCGTTTTAAAAAAATTCCGCTGGTATTATCTATTTTCCTTCGTCACCGCATTTTTTTACGGACTGGTCTTGGATCTTTTGATGAAGCTCCCAATTTCCTGCGATACCATGTCCGCTCGTATCATTGTCTTTATCCTCAGCGTCTTTGCCTGTACACTTGGTGTCGCATTTATCTTTCATACTTATATCGCACCCGAGGTCTACGAACTGTTTATCAAAGAGCTTTCCCTCAAATTCGGCTGGAAAATCAGTCGCGTGAAAACTTGCTACGACTGTAGCAGTTGCCTCATCGCGATGCTGATGTCTTTTGCGTTCTTCGGCCTGTTTCACTTTGAGGGGGTAAAATTCGGCACCGTCATCTGCGCACTTGTCAGCGGGAAATTGGTCGGAATCTTCGGGACACAAATAGATCATTTTTTGGATGTTACCCCCATTTTTCAAAAACAAATCTAAATTCTGTGAAAGAGAAAACGAGCGTAATGCATTACGTTCATTTTCTCTTTCACTCTAATGCAGAAGAAACATACCAATCATACAAACAAAAAGCGTCAATATAGTACCCGGAATGGCATATTTGCAATAAATGCGCCATGAAATCGGGTGCTTTTCTTTTTTGCAAATTGCCACACCAATTAAGTTGGCAGAGGAACCTATGGGGGTAGCATTCCCACCGATATCCGTACCAAGAGACAAAGACCATGCCAGCGATCCCACGTCAATGCCCTGGATTGCCGCTATACTGCGAATGACAGGTACCATTGTGGCAGCAAAGGGAATATTATCCACAAAAGCAGAAACAAGCGCGGATACCCATAAAATAACAGGAATCATCACAGAGACATCCCCCAGTTTTGCAATTTGTTCTGCTATGCACAAAAGTACCCCTGTTCTTTCCACCCCGTCCACAACAATAAACAAACCGGCAAAAAAAATCAGCGTGTTCCAATCAACACGACATAAAATCCGCTTGATAGAAGGGGTCGTCAGAAAGGTCAATACTGCCGTAATCATAGCAACCAAGGGTATGGGAAAGCCACTGACAAGCAAACATGCTGTCAGGGCGAAAATGGTAACACTAGCCGCAAATGCGCCCCATCTTCTTATGACTTGATTCGGATATCGAAGTGTTTTGTCCCGTTTCCGCTCGCTGTCTAACAGAGTGCGTCGAAAACAAAAATAGAAATACGGAAGAATCAAAATGGATGCGGCAATCACAATGAGACCGTTGTGAACTAAAAAATCACGAAAACCAAGATGAAATGCCGTTCCAATAATCAAATTCGGCGGGTCACCGCTCATTGTGGCAGCACCGCCTAAATTCGCCATGAAAATTTCCGTCAAAACAAATGGTACCGGATCAAATTTCAAAAGACGGGCAAGCTCTATGGTTACGCTTGTTAAAAATAGAATCACCGTAATCCCAGCTAAAAACATGGAAAGGAAAGCCGATAGAAACAAAAAACAAAAAAACAGCCCAATGATGTTATAATGAACAAATTGAGCCAATTTCATACAAATAAGGCGGAAAAATCCGCTCTCTCCCATCCCCTCAACCATAATCATCATTCCAAGCAGGAAAAGGAGCGTTACCCAGTCTACCCCAGCCCCATTCTCAGCGAGACACCAAAACTCCACGCGCAAAAAACAATCCAGATTCAGCATATCGGGTACGAGATAGGAATCTTTCATAAGATAGAATAGAAGCATCAGGCTTGCTGCTATCGTACTTTGAATACAATATGCTACGCGAAGCGTCATAAGTGAAACAAGAAGTCCAATAAAAATTAAAATCGCAAAAATATTCCCATCCAAATCGCAACCCACCTTCTTGCAATTTGATCAAATGAATCTCAACAACGTACACTATACCCGCTTCCATCATAGACTGAGGTTGTGGAGATCGCAAACAGTTTCATTTATGTTTCCGTTGTTCCAACAACAAAAAAGAATTCGACAAATTTAGACAAAGTTCTTGCACTTGTATCCAAATAACGGTAGAATGAGATGGCATAGAAAAAATGCTTCATTTTGGGAAACGCTATCATTACAAATTATGAACACTATTGCCAAAGGAGATGTAAGTATGGATCAAGATTTATCACAGTTGCATCAGCTATTTGATCATTTCACAGAACCTGTGTTATTGAAAATAAATGAGGATTTTCCTTATTTTAATGAGTCAGCACGAGAACTGCTGCCCTTTTTATCCTGTTTGCCTGAATCAGATATCAATTTTGTTGTGTCAGTTGTCGATCAAGACTTCTGCGTGAGTTCTTCACATTTTTCAAATGGGAATTTATTCTTTTTTCGTCCTCTTCCACCGGAAAAAGGAATCAATGCGCAGGTTCTATTGGATATCTCACCCAAACTTCGAGATTACCTCTCCTCTTTGTCTGCCGCAACCGAGCAACTTGAGAACTCACTGGATCAGTCCGGCCATCTGTCTCTTTATGAACGACCGCTTGCCATACAGGAACAAGCGATTCACCGTCTGTTCCAATTGGTTCGCTATGCAGAGTTTACAGATCCACTCTCTGAAGTGGATTATCCCGCATCTATGCTTGATTTCGTCTCACTGTGTTTTGATATTACCGACGAAGCGAAATATCTCGCTGAACTCGCAGATATTACGTTGACCTGTACTTGTACCCCCTCATTGCTCTTAACAATGGGAAATATTGACCTGTTACGCCAGTTGATTCTTGCCCTACTGTCCAACGCACTCAAAGCAGCAGGTACAAATGGTTCTGTTTCCATGACACTCCGTCACCTCAATGGCCGTGCAATTTTAAGCGTAAAAGATAGCGGCACTGTCGTAGCGTCGGATCGTATGCCCGGTCTCTTTCGGGATTCTTTACCGGAACGCCTCCCGCTTTCTGATGAACGGAGTGCGCTCGGTCTTTATGTCGCACGAAAAATCGTTTCTTTTTACCACGGTGTCATTATGGCCGAAAGTCGTCCAGATATTGGCTC
>JAVVSI010000143.1:0-4158 GCA_036654315.1 Evtepia sp.
TTGGAGAGACCTTGGGTCGATTTGTCTATTTCATGGATGCCTGCATGGATTTAGAAGAGGATAAGAAGCGCGGTCGATATAATCCACTTTGCGGCACCGAAAGTGAAACAAACTTGGAATTGCAAACAGAACAGCTCACGATGCTGATTGGGGACTGTCTTGTTGAATTTGAGAAATTACCGCTGGTGCAGGATATAGGACTTTTGAGGAATGTGCTTCACAGTGGTGTGTGGCAGAAGTATCTTGTCAAGCGGAATCGAAAAGCAGACACAAAAAGTACAGACCGTTGAGCGGTTATACAGGGGAGCTTATAAATGATAGACGATCCATATAAGGTGCTGGGTGTATCTCCAAGTGCCGGTGATGACGAGATCAAAGCAGCTTATCGGCGACTTGCGAAAAAATATCATCCGGACTTAAATCCGGGTGACGCAGCGGCAGCAAAGAAGATGAATGAGATCAATGCGGCCTACGATGCCATTAAGAACCCACAAGCGAATAGCTATGCGGGGCGACAGCAAGACCCGTTTGGCGGATTTGGTGGATTTGGGAGCTGGACACAGGGGGGCGGACGTAGCGATGAGTTCCAAACGGCTGAATTTTATATTCGAAGCCGACAGTATATGGACGCGCTTTATTTGCTGAATCAGATGGCGGGTGAAAAACGCGGCGGACGTTGGTATTACCTGAGTTCACTTGCGAATTACGGTGTCGGGAATAAAACCACAGCCTTGGAGCAAATTCGTCATGCCGTCGCGCTGGATCCGGAGAACGTAGAGTATCAGAATGCGGCAAGACAGATGCAGAGCGGCAGTCAATATTATCGTACACAGGGTGGCGGGTATCAGACTGTGATGGGAGATTGGAATCGATTGTGTACGACGCTGTGTTGTGCGCAATGTTGTTGCCGTTATTGTAGCGGCGGCTGTTGTTGGTAACAGATACGCATACAATATGCAGATTCTTTTTGTGCTTTATGCCGCAGATCAGGCGAAATGTTGAAGTTTTTGAATTTTTTTCAGAAAATTGATTGACAGTCTCATATGAAATATGATACGATTTAAAATACCATTGATCCTGTCCGACGGGGTTTCCTCGTATTGTGACAAGAAACGGAGGCTTTTATCTATGGTAAACGGATCCATTCCACTTTCCTATAAAGGACGTCCTCTGCGCCGCAAAGATAATGTGATCTATTACGGCAGTATGACCGATCAATATATCATTGTGTTGCAAATTCTTGATACCAAACCACTCAAGGATATGAATGTTGCATCTCGTGTCAGCGTTCAGTTGCAGAGAACCGATCCCACTTTAAAAATGCGTGACAGTGTGATGAAACGCAGCGAAAAGGACAGCTTATATTCTGCAATGGATATAGCAACAGTGTGGCTTGACCGCGCAATGAATGCGCGCTGAATAGATGCACAAAAGAAAAGTCGCTCAAATGAGCGACTTTTTTGCTTATTTCAGTTCGCCTGTCACATCGCGCCAGTCTCCGGCGGTATAACTGGCTTCGTCCCAAGTGTTTGCAAACCATACACCGGGATCAAGTGCATCTTGCGGTTTTTCGGGGTCACCTAAGACGTAATCGGTACCGGAAGCGGGATCAAATAAATTTTCACCCCAGTTGTCCAGGGGATTTTCGCCGTTGACAATGCGCCATACGGCCGCCATCACGCCATCTTCGAAATGATCAAAACGGCAGTAATATTCCGGTTTTCCGAGGTCACCGAAGGTAAAAAAGTGGTAGGCCTCGTTTTTGTCTTTCAGAATTGAATATTTTGTCATGTGCGCACACTCCTTCCATGATGAATATAGTATGCCTTACATTACATACAGAGTCAATACGAAAGGGCTGAAAAACAAAAAATCCGCAGCGCATATTTGTCGCACTACAGATTTGGTAGTATTATTTTCATATCGGAACGCCAAAAATACTTGACCTGGCGGTTTTTACATGGTATACTATGTCGATATTGTCTGAAATCAAGATAGGGGCAATCCCCCATGCTGATTACAGTATAGCAGTTTCTTCTCCAAAACGCAACAAAAAAGAATTTTTTTTTCAACCCGCCCGCGTGTGTCGCGTTCAAAATACTACGGGAATTTGTGCCTCCCGACAAAAAGTATCTGAAAGGATGCATCCATTGCATCCGAATAACCACATACCTTTTCAATGAGAGGAATGGTCATCGAAATGGTCAAGGACGTATATTATGGCAAAACCCTTCGCAAAAGCTTCGCCCGGCACGATGAAGTGCTGGAAATGCCGAACCTCCTCGAAATTCAGAAAACCTCCTACCGCTGGTTTCTGAATACAGGTCTACAGGAGGTTTTTAAAGACGTAGCCGCAATTACAGACTACGCCGGAAATCTTGAGTTGTCGTTTGTCAATTTTACAATGGACGAACACCCGAAGTATTCTGTGGAAGAATGCAAGTCCCGCGATGCAACTTACGCTGCACCAATTAAAGTCAGCGTGCATTTGCGGAATAAAGAGACCGGTGAAATCAAGCAGCAGGAAATCTTTATGGGGGATTTTCCGCTGATGACAAAGGGCGGTACCTTTGTTATCAATGGCGCAGAACGCGTCATTGTCTCACAGATTGTCAGAAGCCCCGGTATTTATTATTCACGCAATGCGGATAAGGCAGAGAATATCACCTATTCCGTTACCGTGATTCCATATCGCGGTGCCTGGCTTGAATATGAAACAGATCTCTCCGACGTATTCAATGTCAGAATTGATAAGAACAGAAAACTGCCTGTCTCCTGCCTGATTCGTGCGGTTGGCCCCAGAACCGATGCCGCAATGCTCGAGATGTTCGGGGAAGAACCACTTCTTATTTCTACACTTGAAAAAGATACTTGTAAAACGAGAGAAGAAGCACTGCTCGAAATTTATCGGAAATTGCGCCCCGGTGAGCCTCCCACAGTCGATTCTTCAGAGGCATTGATCAATACGCTCTTCTTCGACGCAAGACGCTATGATCTTTCTGCTGTAGGACGTTATAAATTCAACAAGAAACTGGCTTTATGGGCAAGACTTGCCGGTCAAACACTCGCGGCTCCTGTCGCGAATCCAATGACAGGTGAAATTATCGCGGAAGCGGGCGAACAGCTCACGCGTGATCGCGCACATGAGTTGGATGACTGCGGTGTCAATGAAACAGTGGTCGATGTTGATGGTCACCCGATTAAGGTGTTTTCCAATAACATGGTCGATATGCAAAAGTTTGTTTCCTTCGATCCGGAATCTTGTGGCGTAAGTGAAAAAGTGCGCTTCGATGTTTTGAGAGAGTTGATGGAACAATACGGCGAAGATGATGCCACTTTGATGGAAGCCGTTCGTGATCATATTGATGACTTGATTCCCAAGCATATCACGGTCGAAGATATGATGGCCTCTATTAACTATCTCTGTGGCCTGACGCACGGTATCGGTACTGTGGATGATATTGACCACTTGGGCAATCGTCGTCTGCGTTGCGTTGGAGAATTGCTGCAAAATCAGTTCCGTATCGGTTTTTCCAGAATGGAACGTGTCATTCGGGAACGTATGACAATACAGGATTTGGGTATTGTTACGCCACAGAGCTTGATCAATATTCGCCCTGTAACAGCATCCATTAAAGAATTTTTCGGGTCATCGCCACTGAGCCAGTTCATGGATCAAACGAACCCGCTTGCCGAGTTAACACATAAGCGTCGTATGTCAGCACTGGGGCCGGGTGGATTGTCGCGTGATCGCGCATCCTTCGATGTCCGTGACGTTCACTACAGCCACTATGGCCGTATGTGTCCGATTGAGACGCCGGAAGGTCCAAATATCGGACTGATTTCTTATCTTGCCTCGTATGCGCGTATCAATAGATATGGCTTTATCGAAGCACCTTACCGTAAGGTGGCAAAAGAAAACGGATTCTTGACAGATACAATCGAATATATGACTGCCGATATTGAAGATGAGTATATCGTTGCACAGGCAACAGAGCCGATTGATGAAAACGGCTGTCTCGTCAACGAGCGTATCACCTGCCGCCACCGCAATGAGATCATTGAAGTGGATCGGGAACAGGTGGATTATATCGACGTCTCTCCTAAAATGATGGTATCTATCGCCACAGCGATGATTCCATTCCTTGAAAATGATGA
>JAVVSI010000144.1:0-4115 GCA_036654315.1 Evtepia sp.
GTCATCAGTTCAAAATGAGAGCGTACACCGCACACTTCAATTCCAACCATCAAACCCAGCCCACTGGTTGCGCCGAGTCCCGAAAGCTGCATCACATCGACTCCGGCTCGCATATAATTTCCCTTGTCCTTTATCTCAGCCAAAACCTGCTCATCTAAAAAGTCCAATACCGTCAAAGCCGCCGCCGCACAAATGGGATTCCCGCCCGAGGTATTGGCACGCCTATGCCCACTATTCCTGCAACGACCATTGACCAAAATACCGCCCATCGGTAAACCGCCTGCCAATCCATTGGCAAAAGAAACGGCATCCGGTAAAATTCCATATTGCTGAAATGCAAACAAAGTGCCGGATCGCCCCATACCCGTTTGCACCTCATCCACAAGCAAAAGCCAATCCCGCTCCGCACAAAGCACTGCAAGCGAGTGTACAAAATCACAGCTCAAGGGTGCGATACCCTCCTGTACAAGCTCCAACATCACGGCACAAACATCACGATCTGCTTTTTCCACAATATCCGACATATGCGTGCCATTCTTTAGCGTCAGAATGGTATTCCGCCCTGCGCCATAACGATCAAAACTGTATTTTCGTGCCAGTTCAATCATTGTATCATTTGCCTCAATCCCCGAATTTGTGAAACAAGCGGCGGCAAGTCCACTCCGAATACAGAGCCGCTCGGCAAGTCTTGCAACCGGCTCTGTGTAAATCAGATTTGTCGTCTGTGTTAATTTCAGAGCCTGATCTATGATGGCCTCTACCCAACTGTCGTTCCCATGCCCCACAGCACCAATTCCCGTGCAAAAATCAATATAAGGGCGATTCTCTAAATCGTAGACAATCGCGCCCTTTCCATGATCCAGTGCGATGGGCATACGGCGATCATTTTGCATGAGGTAGGTTGTATCCAACGCCTTTAGGGTTTCAAAGTCCATCAGTTCATCCTCTATTCCAAAATCATAGTACCGACACCTCTATGAGACAACAGTTCGGTTAAAATAGCATGTGGAATCCTTCCGTCCAAAATATGAGTACGTCTGACTCCGTTCTGCACGGCAGTCATACAACATTCAATTTTCGGAATCATTCCTCCGGTAATAATCCCCTGTTCAATCAAATCCGGTGCCATGTCCAGATGAATTTGATTGATTAAGGTAGTCGGATCTTTCGGATCTCTCAGTACACCACGCACGTCAGTCAGAAGAATCAATTTCTCAGCACCCACTGCAATCGCAATTTTAGCAGCAGCGGTATCTGCATTGATATTATAGGCGGTATTTGCGTCCATTCCCTGTGCTACAGTTGAGATCACGGGAATATATCCGTCGTGCAGGCAATCATTTACGACATTGGGACAAACGTGTGTGATCTCTCCGACCAGTCCATATTTATCATCCAGCTTTTTCGCTTGCAGGAGCATCCCGTCCATACCACAAAGTCCAACCGCTTTCGCACCGGCACGGTTAATCGTTGCGACAAGGTCTTTGTTGATTTTACCACACAGAACCTGCTGGACAATCTCCATCGTCTCAGCATCGGTATAGCGCAGACCATCCACAAATTCGGACTCTTTCCCGACGCGTTTTAACATATGTCCAATTTCAGGACCGCCGCCGTGTACCATAATCACACGGATCCCCACAAGGTGAAGTAGAATAATATCCGATATCACCGCGCTACGCAGTTCCTCCGAGATCATTGCGTTGCCGCCGTATTTGACAACAACTGTTTTGCCATTATACTTTTGAATATATGGCAGTGCTTCTACCAGCACAGTAGCGCGGCTCAAATAATCGCTGTCTTTCGTTTTTTCGTCCATGATATATTGCCCCTCAACTTCTGTAATCACCGTTTATTTTCACATAATCATAGGTCAGGTCACAGCCCCAACAAGTCGCTTTTGCGTCGGATTCCTGCATCGTCACTAAGATATTGACTTCTTTTTCAGTCAAAACACGTTTTGCCTGTTCTTCATCAAACTCAACACCCGCGCCCTCTTGGCATACAAGCACCTCACCCGAATTGGAAAAAAACTTAACCGCGATTTTTTCGGGGTCAAAGGTCGCACCCGAATACCCAATGGCACACAACACTCTGCCCCAGTTGGCATCGGTACCGAACATAGCGGCTTTTACAAGCGAAGAAGCTACTACGGATTTTGCCATCAATTCAGCCTTTTCTTCGCTCTCTGCACCTTCGACAGTGCAGGCGATCAGACGACCTGCGCCCTCTCCGTCCCCTGCAACCAGCTTGGCTTCCTCTTCCAACACGGTACGCAGTGCTTGCGTGAATACATCATACGCAGCACCCTCGCTGTCGATACGCTTGTTTTTTGCCATGCCATTCGCCAAAACAACACAGGTATCGTTTGTCGAGGTATCTCCATCCACTGTAATCCGATTAAATGTCTTTTTAATGGTAGATTCCAGCGCGGCTTGCAACAAAGTGGAGGCAATATCACAATCGGTTGTGACAAAGCACAGCATCGTTCCCATGTTCGGATGGATCATACCGGATCCCTTGGCAATTGCACCAATTGTGACAGCCGTTCCGGCAATCTCAATGGTAAGTGCAACTTCTTTCACATAGGTATCTGTTGTTAAAATTGCGTTGGCGGCATCGGTTGAACCGTCTTTTGAAAGGGTAGCAGCCAGTGCCGGGATTCCTGCTTCGATTGCATCAATGCGTATGGTCTGACCAATCACGCCGGTTGATGCGACAGCAAAATCTTTGGGATCTAAGTTTGTCGCGGCAGCGGCGGCGTACGTCATACGCAGCGCATTTTCTTTTCCCTGCGGTGCGCAGGCATTGGCGTTCCCACTGTTGACAATGACACCGCGTAACTTCCCATCTCTGAGATGATCCTTTGTAACATAAATCGGTGCCGCTTTCACCTGATTTAAAGTAAATACACCGGCGGCACTGCACTCCCGCTCCGAGAGAATCATAGCAATGTCTTTTTTGTCCGTAAGGTCGTTCTTAACGCCGCAGTGAAGTCCTGATGCTTTGAATCCGATTGCAGCGGTTACGCCGCCGGAAATATAGTTCATTCAAAAAGCTCCTTTATTATCAATCATTTTATTAGCAAATTGCAAAGCGAGCAGGTATCCGCTCCCTTACAATATCAAACCGCTTGTCTCCGGAAATCCAAGCATGAGGTTCATATTTTGGACGGCAGCACCGGATGCACCCTTTCCCAGATTATCAAACAGTGCAGTCACGATGGTTTGATGCTCATTTCCACTGACAATCAAACGCAGTGAATCTGTACCCGCCATAGAATCTGCGGAAAGCATATCCTCTTGATTTCCAAACTCTGCAACGGTAATCAGTGTTTCATTTTCATAATAACCCGCCAATGCGTCGCGACTTTGCAACGCGGTCGGTTTATGATGCAGACGAGCATTATGGACCGCACCTGTCGTTTCCATTCCCGGATAGTAATTGTCAACAATCGGACAAAAAACCGGGTCAATAGTCAGACCGGAAAATTTTCGCATTTCCGGCAGGTGTTTATGGGAAAGCGTGCGCGCGTACAAGCTTGGACTTTTGAGTTGATTCTTCTTTTCGTCATTCTCATAATCCGCAATCATCTTTTTCCCCCCGCCGGAA
The DNA here is from genome assembly GCA_036654315.1 of Evtepia sp. Classification (GTDB taxonomy): domain Bacteria; phylum Bacillota; class Clostridia; order Oscillospirales; family Oscillospiraceae; genus Evtepia. The sequence goes on from JAVVSI010000144.1 coordinate 3,613, forward strand.
TACCCGGTCAGAGAAAAGCAGGTGATTGCGTACTCAATCGGCACAATACCCAGTTCGACCAGCGGCGTAACCGCAGTCAGAAATCCTGTGGCATGACAGCCGGGATTTGCGACACGTTGTGCTTCCGGGATTGCACGGCGTTTCCCCGAAAGCTCCGGAAGTCCGTACACCCAATCATCTTGGGTTCGATGGGCTGTTGAGGCATCAATTACCCTGGTATCACCCAGCATGGTAACCGCTTCGCGTGCGGCGGCATCGGGTAGACAGAGGAATACCAAATCGGCGGCGTGGAAACACTCCTGCCGTGCCGCCGCATTTTTTCGATTTTTCTCATCAATCGTCAGAAGTGAGATATCCTCTCTCTTTTCCAATCGCTCATAAATTTGCAGTCCGGTTGTCCCTTCCCTGCCGTCGATAAAAATAATCTGCATGCTATCTATCCTCCACAAACCTTGAAAAGGCATCCATCAGATGACGAACCGCACCATTCGACGGACCGCCAT
>JAVVSI010000145.1:0-4081 GCA_036654315.1 Evtepia sp.
TTTTGCAAGACCTCTGGTGATATAGTACCCGAAATCCGGAGGTTTTTATGCATGATCTCAAAAAAGAAGCGACACGTCAAAAATGGAAGAATATTATTGAAGATTGGCGAAACAGTGATTTATCGGTTCGCGATTATTGTCGCACCCATCACTTGAGCTATCAGTCTTTTCAATCCGCAAAAGTCATTCTGCAAAGGTATTTCAAAACTAATCCGGTCATCAGTTTTGTCTGGCCGTATTACAATTCGGAGGAAGGCGATCATTTCTGCGTAGAAATCGAATTCAACGGAATCACCTACAGTCCTGGCAATATTTCAGAGCAGGATTTTCACGATTATCTTTGTGTAATCCGGAGAAAGATGCAATGTTCACATTGAACTCGGATCGCATTTTTCTCTATCGGGAACCGATCAACATGAACTGTGGGTATGACGGTCTTGCCGGTATAGCCAAATCATTATTGAACGAAGATCCATTTTCCGGAGCATACTTTGTTTTTCTTAACAAGCGAAAAGACCGCGTGAAGATTTTTTATTGGCACCGGGACGGTTTTGTCATTTGGATGAAACGTTTGGAACGCGGGAGTTTTGTCTTGCCATGTGGAGAAATTTCCGAAAAACAATGCTTGGACCGCCGCTTGCTGTTCATGGTGCTGGAGGGAATGAAAGAATGCAAAAAAACGAAAAGATTTTCGTTATAGATTCGACCATTAAATATTTAACAAATCCAGTTGTTTTTTTCGTAACAGGTGATATATTATTCCATCATGGAAAACGATGGAAGAAAAACGACAGGTGGGGCGCTTTGGGAGCGCCGTAAACAGGCGATACGGCTTTGGAAATCCAAAGCCGTCAAACATACATACAGTTCAATCGCAGAATTGGTTGGCGTTACGCGACAGACCGTCAAAAAGTGGATTGAATCGTGGAAGGATGGCGGCAATAGCGCTCTGGTTCCTAAACGCAGAGGAAGAAAGACCGGAACTTGCCGCGATTTGCATGAGCAACAGGAACAGGAAATAAGAACCTTAATCGTTGATTCATGTCCGGATCAGCTGAAACTTGATTTTGCCCTATGGACACGAGGCGCGGTTCAAATGCTTGCGCTGGAGAAAACCGGAAAAAAGATTCCGATTCGTACAATTGGTCATTATCTTGCGCGCTGGGGCTTTACACCGCAGAAACCGATTCGTCGGGCATATGCCAGAAATGAAGGAAAAGTAAGCGAGTGGAAAGCCAAAGAATATCCTCAAATAGTGAAGCGTGCAAAGCAGGAAGACGCTGAAATTAATTGGGGCGATGAGAGTGGTATCCGCAGCGATAATGTGACAGGCCGTTCCTATGCGCCAAGCGGGAAAACCCCGATTCAACGCGTCAAGGGAAAACCTGAAAAAATCAATATGATCAGCGCGATCACCAATCAAGGAAAAGTTCGTTTTATGTTTTATAGAGACACGATGGATGCGGCGCGATTGATTTGCTTTATGACTCGCCTTATTCGAGATGCAAAGCGGAAAGTTTTCTTGATTCTGGACAATCTTCGAGTTCACCACAGCCGTTATCTGGCCCCTTGGCTTGAAGAACATAAAGATGAGATAGAACTTTTCTATTTGCCATCATACAGTCCGGATTTGAACCCGGATGAGAGGATGAACAGCGATTTGAAAAGTGCTCTGTCGAAAAAGCCGGATTCAAGAACAAAAGGCCGGATGGAAAAGGATGCTCTTGCTCACATGCGAAGTGTTTAAAAACGTCCGGCACACATAAAGAAATTTTTCCATGATCCACGCATTTTCTACGCATCGACTGAAGCTGAAGACAAAATCGCATAGATATTAATCATTTAATGGCCGGATCAATAAGAAATAAATATGATTAGACGAACACATATTGAGCGTCCGTTTGGAGCTGCGGTCAGAGTGTTGCTTGCAGTGACAGTTTTTTGTGCTTTTATTACATACACAGTGTCCGTCAAGGCGGAAGAGTCGACGCCTCGAACTAAATTGAAGGTCGGTTTTTTCCAGTTCGACGGGTATCACATCCTTGACGCAGACGGAGATCGTTCCGGTTATGGGTATGATTTGCTTCAAATGCTGCGTTCCTATGCAAACTGGGAATATCAATATATCGGTTATGAATCCGGATGGCCGGCCATGCTGCCAATGTTGGCACAAGGCGAGCTTGACTTGGTGACCAGCGTCACCATGACTCCCGAGCGCTTGACTGAATTTGATTTTTCCGACAAACCGATCGGATATGCCGGTGTCATCATGACAGTCAAAGCCGGTAATGAGCGCTATAAGTTGCGGGATTATACAAACTGGAATAATATGCGGGTCGGAATTATTTCAGGGAATAGCAAAAATGATGTGTTTGCGGCGTTTGCAAAAGAAAAAAACTTTTCTTATCAGGAAGTTCCGTTTCAGCATGTTGAAGATTTGAACCAGGCCCTGCAGGATGGCAGCATAGATGCCGCAGTCAGCGGCAGTCTGAGGAGAATGAATAACGAATGGATCTATGAGCAACTTGATTTCCGACCTTTTTATATCGCAGTCAAAAAAGGAAATGCCGCATTGCTCAGCGAGGTAAACCGGGCGATTGCAAAACTTGAGATTGAACATCCCGGATTTGCGGACGTTTTATTCAATACCTATTATATCGAAAAACGTCATGAAAATAGTGTGGTGTACTTCTCTGCGGAAGAACAGTATTTTTTGCACGATATTTTAGCTAAAAAACAGGATTTTACGCTTCTGGTAAAGCCTAACAATCCCCCTTTCTGGACAGGCGAAGACGAGAAGTATCATGGCATATTGTATGATATTTTCAGTGTTGTCAAAAAAAGGATAGGTTTGAATATTTCGATCCTTCCGGTCAAAAGTATCGGAGAGTACAATCAAATCCTGGCTCAGGGGACTCCGGATTTTGTTTTGGACATGAGAGATGATTTTTCGTATGCGGAAAAATTCGGCTATGTCCTGACCGATCCGTATCTTGCCGGGTCTATCTCTATTGTAACGAGAAGAGACTTTTCCGGTTCACCGAAGAACATTGGAGTCATACAAGGGTCTGACATAGAAACTGTTATTCGCAAGAACAATAAGTCAGACCTGAACTTAAAACTATATTCATCAGTGACGGAGTTGATCGAAGCCGTTAAAAACGGCGATTGCGATGGCTGCGGCATTTATACCCGTATCGCCGAAAATATTATTCTGAATGATGCGGCCAATTCACTGACGCTTGTTCCAACCGGACTGGGGTTTGATTTCACTGTCGGCGTAAACGAGAAATATGACCGTCATTTGTTAAGTGTGATTCGAAAAGGACTGCAAAGCATTTCCGCCGAAGAAATGCGTCAGATTCTACTTGCACAAAAGCGGGGATTATCCTGATGAATGACAACGCGTAGTATATGGGCTGTCTACATCAATTTCCAGCGTTCCATGAAAGGAGATGATGTATTTTTGGTGCTTCGGTCCGCGTTGGAAGGTTATCGCCATTCGTATCATCTGCGATGGTTTGCCAAGGAACAACGATTCATCGAAAGCGATGATGCAAGAAAAACGGTTTACAAATACGCCTCGGCTCAGCGGGAAGCCATGGAAGCCGCCCGACTGTTCCAACAAATGCGGGATGCGTAAAAAAGCCCGTAAAGCCTATGCCTCGGATCAAAAGTCCGGGGCTTTTTTTTGCCAGCGCAACACAAATCTTTGCCCATGGTGGGACGCTTCGGCGCGGTTCCCGGCTCTGTTTGCTGAGACAGAAATCATCTTTGTACAAGGTTTGAGTATCGGGCTAAGTTTTATTTAATACAAGGTATGTTTCGTCGAAAAAAAATCTAACAAGAAAAGAAGTTTCGGCATGAACGCCAAAAGCAAACAAGATTATCGGGATACAAACAGGTTTTGAACAGTATTCCAATGAAGCTATGTGAAAGTGACCTCAAAATTAAGTTAAATCAACCTACGGGAAGCTAAATAACCTTACGAAAACCAGATTTGACAATACAGGACTCCAATCCTGATTCAATTTTTCGATCACTTTAATCTGCAATTCCGCTGTCAAAACAGGTCGTCTCC
>JAVVSI010000146.1:0-4020 GCA_036654315.1 Evtepia sp.
TTTTCAGTGAGCTTTACGGTGCCTACTACAACGCCGTCGCGACAATCCTGCGCAAAGCAATTCAGCACCCGGTCACGAAGGATGAACTCCGGGCGATCATTTCCGAACAGGCGTTCTCAGAGAGCATTTTATCCATTGAGCCGTCGCTGACGAGCGGTAAATGGCAGCTGCTGAGGCCGGACGGTACAACACCCGTCCGGCATCCGCCGACTATGCCGCTCACCATACTGCAAAAACGCTGGCTAAAGGCAATTTCCCTTGATCCGCGCATTCGGCTGTTCGATTTTGACATCCCTGCGCTTTCGGATGTATCGCCGCTGTTCACAACCGACGATTTCTATATGTTCGATCAATACGCCGATGGCGATCCGTATGAGGATGACGCGTACATACAAACCTTTCATCTGATTTTAAACGCGATCGAAAACGGCCATCCTTTAAGCATCCATGTGAAAAACCGCAAGGGGGTCTGCACGCATCTGCGTGTCATGCCGGAATATCTGGAATATTCCGAAAAGGACGGAAAATTCCGCCTGATTACCTCCGGCAACCGGTACGGGAAAATCGTGAATCTCGGCAGGATTCTTTCCTGTGAGCCATTTCTCGGAGAGTATCACGGCTATCCGAAAAAGTCCGTCACCGCTGCGAACAGAAGCGTTGTGATCGAGCTGTATGACGGACGCAACGCACTGGAACGGGTGCTGCTGCACTTTGCCCATTTTGAAAAGGATGCGCAGCGGCTGGATGAAAAACACTATCGCATTACGATCCGGTATCAGCGGGATGATGAGACGGAGCTGGTGATCCGGGTGCTTTCCTTTGGCCCGTTCATCAAGGTGACGGAGCCGGAGGATTTCGTGGCGCTGATCAAAGAACGACTTACCATGCAAAAAAGCTGCGAGCTCAAGTGAGTTCGCAGCTTTTTTTCCGTGATAAGACAGGAAAATTTTAGTATTCTATGCTTGCAGAGTGACCTATGCGGGTGTTTGAATTTTCTTTCACTGCGGTGCGCGAGGAGTTTCCGAAGCGTATGCCGGTTTTGTCTGCACAGGGCAATCGCGAAAGCGATGGGGTTCGACTCCCCTCAAATCGCAGGTTCGATTCCTGCCTTACGTCTTGAAAACGTATGCCAGTTGGTTTGGTAATGCCGCCAAAAGCGGCGAAAAATGTGCTTTTGAGCATAGGCAAAAAGAAATTCGCGATCCGGCAAGGAGGATCCCGGACGCCCCAAGCATTCCAAGCAATGCAGCTTTGGCCTTGTCTGAAATCGGATACCGTGCGCGGGACCAAACGGTCAGGAAGCAATTCTCCGCCGGGTGGTTCCCGACACTGAAGATTTTAGCCGCCAAATATGCATGGATCGCGAATCACGACTTATGAACCTGAGGAGGTTTACAATATGAAAAAGATCATCATCAACGAGAATCAAAGAGGCTTCCTGTTTCAAAACGGGCGGTTTGTCAAGCTCCTGGGCGCAGGGAAATACCACGCCTTCGGAGACAGGGAAATTGAGATCGTCTCTCTGACGGAGCCCCTTGCCTCCGCAAAATGTGAGCTGGACACCCTGCTGGCGGGCGGGGAAATCGCAAAGCAGACCTCCGTTATTGAGGTCGCGGATCAGCAGCTTGCGCTCCATACCGTAAACGGCAAATTCGACGGTGTGCTGTGCCGCGGTAAATATGCCTTCTGGTCTGTGGTGGATCGTCACGCGTATCAGCTTGTGGACATTTCTACGCCCGAAGTCGCAGAGGACGTTCCGCGGTACATATTTGCAAAGCTGCCCGCCACGGTGTACACGAAGGTGGAGGTGGCGCAGTATCAGAAAGCCCGGCTGTACTTTGACCAGAAGCTGATTCGCATTCTGGATGCCGGCACCTATTACTTTTGGAAAAACAATATCCGGGTAGACGCCGGTCTCGTGGATACAAGGCTCATCCAGATGGACATCATCGGACAGGAGATCATGACCCAGGATAAGGTCAGCCTTCGCATCAATTTTGTGTGCAATTACCGCATCACCGATTATGTGAAGATCCTTACGGAGATAGAGGACTATGCCCAGCAGATGCACGTCGCCGCACAGCTCGCCCTGCGGGACTATGTGGGCAAGCAAAAGCTGGACGACATTCTTGCAAACAAGGATGAGATGTCAAAATACGTCTTTGAGCAACTCAAGGCAAGAGAGCATGCGTTTTTTGTGGAGATCACGGATGCAGGGGTCAAGGATATTATCCTGCCGGGTGAGATTCGCGACATCATGAACACGGTGTTGGTGGCGGAGAAACGTGCCCAGGCCAATGTCATTACCCGCCGCGAGGAGGTCGCGTCCACCCGATCCCTGCTCAACACCGCGAAGCTGATGGAGGAGAACCAGACGCTTTACAAGCTCAAGGAGCTGGAGCACATCGAGCGCATCTGCGAGAATGTAGGCAACATTAACCTGAATGGAAACGTGGATGTACTCTCTCAGCTCATGCATATGATGCACACAGGCGTCGCCTCCTGACCGTTGGAGCCGGGGCGGCAAAAGGCGCAGGCTCCGGCTCCGGCAGAAAGGAAAACAGTTTATGATTGCGATAAAAGGCAAGTGCAATACCGCACTGTGCTATACGCCCGAGCTGGACGAAAAGGCGGCGGAGCAGATTCGCACGGTCTGCGACGAGGCAGCATTTCAGGACAGCAAAATCCGCATCATGCCGGACGTCCACGCAGGAAAGGGCTGTACCATCGGGACAACCATGACCATCACAGACAAAATCGTTCCCGGCATGGTGGGTGTGGACATCGGCTGCGGCATGGAGACGGTTAAAATTTTGCAGAAAGACATCGCCTTTGAAAAGCTGGATGCACGCATTCACAGGGACATTCCCTGCGGTCGCGAGATAAGAAGTCTGCCCCATGAATACAATTCGCAAATGGACCTGACCGCGCTGCGCTGCGCCCCCTATGTCAATCTGGATCGGGCGGCGAAAAGCATCGGCACGCTGGGCGGCGGCAATCACTTTATCGAGGCGGATCGCTCCGACACCGGAGATATTTACATCGTTGTTCATTCCGGCAGTCGCCATTTGGGCGTTGAAGTTGCCAATTACTACCAGGAGCAGGGGCGAATGGCCCTGTGGGGCGGCGCCCACTATCAAATCGAGCAGCTCATCGCGTCTTTCAAGGCAGAGGGACGCTTTCAGGAGATCCAGACTGCGGTGACCGCACTCAAAAAGGAGCACAAACTCAACATACCCAGGGATCTGACCTATGTAGAGGGCAAGCTGTTTGAGGACTATATCCACGATATGCGTATCATACAGCGCTTTGCCGTGCTGAACCGCAAGGCAATGATGGACGTGATTCTCACCGGTATGGGCTTCACGAAAGTGGATGCATTCACAACCATCCACAACTACATCGATACCGATGCGATGATTCTGCGCAAGGGCGCAGTTTCTGCAAAAAAGGGCGAAAAGCTGCTGATCCCCATCAACATGCGGGACGGCAGTCTCCTCTGTATGGGCAAGGGAAACCGGGAATGGAACTGCTCCGCACCCCATGGCGCGGGGCGGCTGATGAGCCGGAAAGCGGCGTTTTCCGTGCTTTCCATGGAACAGTACCGGGAGGAGATGCAGGGCGTCTACTCCACCTGCGTCGTGCCGGACACGCTGGATGAATCCCCCATGGCGTACAAGAGCATGGAAGAAATTATGGCGCAGATCGAACCCACGGTGCAGATTCTGGAGCGCATCAGACCCATCTATAACTTTAAGGCGACGGAATGCTAAAAATACCTGTTTCTTCGATTTCCCCAACAATGAATAGGCAAGCTTGCCCTGCACGTCCTTGTATTCTGCGTCCGTCTTTTTCAGTCGGGCGGCGTAGTTCTTCAGTTCGCCGTACCACTGCTCCGATACCTCGTAATCCATGTTGAGGGCGGTCACCATGCTCCTGCCGCAGAGGAGGGCGGGCGAGCGCAGCACCTCTTCCCGTGGAAGGGCGTAGTAATAGTCCTCCATCTCGTAAAACTGCCCC
>JAVVSI010000147.1:0-3952 GCA_036654315.1 Evtepia sp.
GATGATGTTTACGAATGCTGGAGGGCGGGGGCTGCCGTTGCGCATATCCACGTGCGCAACGAAGATGGTACACCTTCGACTGCGTTCGAACATTACAAGGAGACGATTGATCGTATTCGTTCCAAAAAGGATTGTGATATCTGTCTGAATATTACGAGTTCCGGTGGTACACTGGGTGCAGGTAGTACGGCGGAGGATGATGAGGCGCGTATTTTGCCCATTCGCAGCTTGCTTCCGGAACTTTGTTCCTACGACTGCGGTACATTAAATTGGCAGAATCGTACCATTTTTGAAAATCATCCTCGATTTTTGGAGACGCTTGGCAAGGCGACACAGGCATTGAATGTCAAGCCCGAAATTGAAATTTTTGATGCGGGTATGATCTATACGGCCATTCATTATATCAAACTGGGCATTTTAAAGGAACCATGCCATTTCCAATTGATTTTGGGTGCAGCGGGTGGCGTGGCAGCCATGGTGGACAACTTGGTCTATCTGAAAAATCTTCTTCCGGAAGGTTCGACATGGGCGGCAGCCGGGATTGGAAAGAGTCATATTCCCATGATGCTTGCAACGATTGCGCTGGGCGGTCACTTGCGCGTAGGCATGGAAGATAATGTGTATTACCACAAAGGCGTGCCAGCAAATTCAAATGCGCAGTTGATAGAGCGTGCCAAACGCCTGTTGATGGAATCGGACTTGCAAGCGGCCACACCGAAGGAAGCAAGAGAAATTTTGCGCATATCACACAATTAAGCCGGATATAGACTGATTGAATTTGTGATAAAACAAAAAAACGGAGAAAAGCGTTGACATTTAGAAAATTTGCGTCTATACTCTCGTTAAGTTCATAAAACCAAAGGCGATGACCGGGAACCAGTATCATGTTTAAAACCTACAGAGAGCTGTCGGATGGTGCGAGACAGAGGCGATGAAGATGTGAATTCCTCCCGAGAGCTGTACCCTGAAAGAAAATGAGTAGGGTGTGCCGGCTGTGCCCGTGATCGCACTAAGGTATCGTGTTGTTGCACCGTACCTGATGAGGCCATTGCCGTGATGCAGTGGTAAACTGAGGTGGTACCGCGGATTAACTCCGCCCTCTGTATTGTGATACAGAGGGCGTTTTTTGTTGCCTTTGTATCGCTGAAACAATTGTAAAGGAATGATCCGTATGGCTATCTATCAACCGGAAATCGAAATGATGCCGCGAGAGGCATTGAAAGAATTACAGGGAGAACGTCTGTGTTGGCAAGTACATCGTATGTATGAGCGTGTTGAATTATTTCGCGAGAGAATGGACGCACTGGGTCTGAAACCGGAGGACATCCATGGCGTGGAAGATTTGCACAAATTGCCTTTTTCATATAAGAAAGACTTACGCGACTATTATCCATATGGCCTGTTTGCAGAGCCGATGAAAAATATCAAGCGATTACACGCCTCTTCCGGTACGACCGGGAAGCAAATTGTAGTAGGCTATACACAGGGTGACTTAGATCGTTGGTCAGAGTGTATTGGGAGAAGTTTTGCCGCAGCGGGCATTGATGAAAATTCATTTGTCCAAAATGCATTTGGCTATGGACTGTTCACAGGCGGCTTTGGGATTCATTATGCAGCTGAAAAAATGGGCGCGACGATTATCCCCATTTCGTCCGGAAATACAACGCGTCAGGTGCAAACGATGATCGACTTTGGAGCCACCGCACTGACTTGTACGCCGTCATATGCCATGTTTTTGGCAGAAACGATCGAAGAGATGGGAAAGACGGACGAGTTGAAGTTAACGGCAGGTATTTTTGGGGCAGAGCCTTGGAGCGAGAATATGCGTCGATCCATTGAGGAGAAGTTGCATATCAAGGCGTATGATATCTATGGACTTTCGGAAGTGATGGGGCCGGGCGTTGCCTATGAGTGCGAGAAGCAATGTGGGATGCACGTCTGTGAGGATCAGTTTATCATTGAGATCATTGATCCGGAAACCGAAGAAGTCTTACCGGAGGGTGAGACAGGAGAATTGGTGTTCACGACGATTACGAAAGAGGGATTTCCCGTGATTCGTTACCGCACGCGTGATATCTGTACCCTGAACCCGGAACCGTGTACTTGTGGTCGCACCCATATCAGAATGTCGAAGCCAAGTGGACGGAGTGATGATATGCTGATTATTCGCGGCGTGAACGTATTCCCCTCTCAGATTGAAGAGGTGCTGTTAAAGGTCAGTGGAAACACAATCACACCAAATTATCAGATTGTAGTCGGACGCGAGAATAACACAGATACTTTGGATGTCAACGTAGAGATGAGCGAGACGATGTTCTCGGATGATATTTCGTCGATTGAACGAGTGGAAAAGCGTATTTCATCACAAATTCGTTCCATTCTGGGAATCGGCGCAAAAGTACACCTTGTGAACCCAAAGACCATTGAGCGGAGCGAAGGAAAAGCGAAACGAATTGTAGACAATCGCAAAATTTAAGGAGGGTTATTCATGCTTATCAAACAGATATCTGTATTCATTGAGAATCAAAAGGGACGACTGGCGGAAGTCTTGTCAATTTTGGCGGAACACCGGATTGATATTAGCGCATTGTCGTTGGCAGACACCTCGGATTTTGGAATTTTGAGACTGATCGTTGACAAACCCGATACAGCGAGTGAAATCCTACGCAGTGAGGGCTTGATTGTCAAGGTGAACGACGTACTTGCCATTGCAATGGATGATAGACCGGGCGGACTGTCGGGTACTTTGAACGCCATTGCGGATATTTCCATCGAATATATGTATGCCTTTGTTGGCAAACAAGATGGAAAGGCCGTTGTAGTGATGCGCGTATCGGATGCCGATGCCGCTGTCAAGGCCTTGCAAAAAGATGATGTGACGATCGTAGACGCACACGATATCTATAGACTCTGAATGGCTAAAACAAATCGCTGTTACGAATATTGTAACAGCGATTTGTTGATTGACGAGGAAAATAAAAGGAAATTTCAAAAATATGTACCTAATTCTCATAAAAAACATAAGATAGGAGTAATGAGGATTGGAGGGATTCAGAATATGAAAGAACAACGGATTGCGTATTTTCTTGGCGCGAATTCTGCGGATGGTTTTTACTCTTTATATGATGCGTTGATTGACGAGGAAAATGCAAACGCGTTTTATATTTTAAAAGGTGGTCCCGGCTGTGGGAAGTCAACGCTGATGAGACAAGTTGCCGCGCGTATGGAGGCGGAGGGGGTTGCGGTTGAGTATATTCTCTGTTCGGGTGACCCGGATTCTCTGGATGGTATTTTAATACCGGAAAAGCGGGTTGCGGTGGTAGATGGGACTGCACCTCATATCCTAGAGCCGACGTTTCCCGGTATTGTGGGTCAATATGTCAATATGGGGGAGTGCTATGACTATGCGGGTCTGAAAGAAGTACGCGCGGATATCATAGAGGCGCAAAAGGCGTATCGTCAAAGCTATGTGCGGGCGTATCAGTGTATTCGTGCGGCGTGGGAGGTACGTCAGAGTGGAGAGGAACCTTTTTTCACGCGGGTAGCGGATCATAAGATCCAAAAACGTGTCAAAGGTATTGTACAGCGTGAGATTCCAAGAAAAGGGGGAAGTGGAACTAGGATCGAGCGATTTTTATCCGGGATCAGCTGTCAGGGACGGGTTTGTTTGCAGGCTACGGTTGCAGCACAGTGTAAGCGGATTTATGACCTACGGGACGGAGTTGGTCTTGCATGGAAATTGCTTGCATATTTGGAGGAAGGCATACGAGAGCTGGGTGTGGATGTTGTTGTGTGTCTTTCCCCGGAAAACCCAAAACGCATCGAGCATTTGTTGATTCCTGAATTGTCGCTTGCTTTTGTGACAAATGCCAGTGGTTTACGGACAGATCGACGGATTCAGATGGAAACGATGGTAGAGAAAACTGTTTTGAAAGAGAATTTTGTATTTATG
>JAVVSI010000148.1:0-3950 GCA_036654315.1 Evtepia sp.
AAGGTAAACTATGTATTTTCTCATGATGGCATTGACGCAGAATCCTTCCCTTTTTCGATCTGGGGGAAGCTTTCGCGGGAGGTAATCAATGAATTTAATCACGAAATGCTTGCAATCGGCGATTCACAGGGCAATATAGAATTGCGCAAAAGTATTGCCAAATATTTGTATCACTCAAGAGGTGTGCATTGTGATGCAGAGCAAATTATTGTCAGCGCAGGAATCGAGATTCTCATTCAGATCTTTACTCAAATGTTGGGGCAAAATCATATTTACGGAATAGAAAATCCGGGCTATGAACGCCTCCGTCTACTCTTCCGAAGTAATCAAGCGCATTGTCACGGAATCAAGATAGACGACAAAGGTATGATTTTAGAGGAAGTGATCAAAAGTAAGGCGAATGTGATCTGTATCACACCCTCACATCAGTTTCCATCGGGTGTCATTATGCCGATTAACCGTAGAATGCAACTGATCAACTGGGCAAACGAAATGCCCGATCGTTATATCATTGAGGACGATTATGACAGCGAATTTAAATATAGCGGAAAACCCATCCCGGCACTGCAAGGCCTAGATAGAAATGGAAAAGTAATCTATCTGGGCGCATTTTCCAAGTCGCTTGCACCCTCCATTCGTATTAGCTATATGGTTCTTCCAAAACAGCTCATGAAAACTTATACCGAAAAGCTCCCCTATCTTGTCTGTCCGGTTCCCGCTTTTGAGCAAAATGTACTGCATCGTTTTATTCAAAACGGTTATTTTGAACGACACTTGAATAAAATGCGCAATATTTATCGAAAAAAACGAGAAATACTCATCGAAGAAATTTTTAAAATCGGCGGAGATATGGAAGTCATTGGTGCAGATGCAGGACTCCATCTGCTTTTGAAGGTCAACAACGGCATGACTGAAACACAATTGGTTGCGACCGCCTTGGATCAAGGGGTCAAAGTGAATGGGATTTCTAAATTCTATTTTCATGAGAATTATGAGGGAGAGATGGGAATCGTTTTATTGGGTTTTGCCACCATGGAGAAAACGAAAATCCCGGAAGCGGTTCAGCTTTTAAAAAAAGCGTGGTTCTGCTCAATATAGTATGAAGTCCGGCGGTTCGACGCAAAAAAAAACGTAACGAATTTTGCTTCGTTACGTTTTTTCGATTACACGCTATGCTTCACACGGTCGCGCTCTTCCGCACGTTTGGCATTATTGAAGCGATCCAGTGTTCCAACAAGATATCCGGTGATGCGACGGATACGATCAAATGGGACACCGTCGGCTTCCGTACGGCCACAGCCGGGGCATTGGTCACCGATGATTCCGGAGAAACCACAGACCGGGTCGCGGTCAACAGGGTGGTTCACAGAGCCATAGCCCATGCCCTTCTCTTTCATACAGCGGATCACTTTTTCAAAGGCCTCAAGATTTTCGGTGGGGTCACCATCCATCTCGATATAGCTGATATGTCCCGCATTGGTGAGTGTATGATATGGGGCTTCAATTGAAATTTTATCATAGGCAGAGATGGGGAAATAAACCGGAATGTGGAAAGAGTTCGTGTAGTATTCGCGGTCAGTGATCCCCTCCAGTTTCCCAAAACGCGCGCGATCCAGCTTTACAAACCGACCGGACAGACCTTCTGCCGGTGTGGCCAGAAGCGAAAAATTCAGGCTGTGCTTTTTGCACTCGTCATCCAGGCGGCTCCGCATATGCCCTACGATTTCAAGCCCTAATACGCGCGCCTTTTCGCTCTGCCCGTGGTGTTCCCCAATGAGGGCGACCAAGGTTTCGGCAAGTCCGATGAACCCAACAGAAAGCGTACCATGCTTTAACACCTCGCGGACTTCTTCGTCCCAGTCCAGTTTTTCGGAATCCAGCCATACCCCTTGTCCCATAAGGAAAGGATAATTGCGCACTTTTTTGCGCGCTTGGATTTCAAAGCGTTCGAGCAGCTGTGCAATGGTGAGATCCAACTTTTGATCGAGTTGCTCAAAGAAAACATTCAAATCCCCTTTTGCTTTGATCGCAAGGCGGGGCAGATTGATCGTTGTAAAGGACAGATTTCCTCTGCCATTGGAAATTTCGCGATCCGGGTCATAAACATTGCCGATCACGCGGGTACGGCAACCCATATAGGCAATCTCCGTCTCCGGCTTGCCCGGAACGTAATACTGTGCATTAAAGGGTGCATCTTGGAAAGAAAAATTGGGAAAAAGTCGCTTGGCACTACAACGAATGGCAAGCTGGAACAGATCATAGTTCGGTTCCCCCGGGTTGTAGTTGATGCCCTCTTTGACGCGAAAAATCTGTATGGGGAAGATCGGCGTTTCCCCGTTTCCAAGACCGGCTTCCGTGGCAAGAAGAATGTTCTTCATGACCATACGCCCCTCCGGCGAAGTATCCATACCGTAATTGATGGATGAAAACGGCGTCTGCGCACCGGCACGGGAATGCATCGTATTGAGGTTATGGATGAACGCCTCCATCGCCTGGTACGCTGCACGGTCGGTTTCTTTGACTGCGCGCTTATGCGCAAACTGCTGTGCTTGTATCATTGTCTTTTCGTCACCGTAAGTTTCGACGAGGAAAGGCAGTTCCAGACCGAAATACGCGTCGCAATCTTCAAGCGTCGGACGGATGTTATGCGTTTCAAAAATAAGATTGATATTTTCTTTGATCTTCGACTCCGGATCCGGGATATCAAGCAGCAGCATCAAGGCACGGGCAAGGTTTTGGCGATAAATACGAGAAAATGTTTTCCGCACACCATCTGCCATGCCATAGTCGAAGTTCACAATTGACTGCCCGCCATGTTGGTCGTTTTGATTGGACTGGATGGCAATACAGCCGAGTGCAGAGTAAGAAGCAATATCATTGGGTTCCCGGAGGGTACCATGACCGGTCGAAAAACCGTTGTGGAACAGCTTTAAAATATCAATTTGGCAGCAGGTGGTGGTCAGCGTCAGGAAATCAAGGTCATGGATGTGAATATCCCCTTCGCGATGCGCCTTTGCGTGTTCGGGATTCAGAACGAACATATCGTAAAATTGTTTCGCGCCCTCAGAACCAAATTTCAGCATGGAACCCATTGCCGTATCGCCGTCGATGTTTGCATTTTCACGCTTGATATCACTGTCCGCAGCATCGGAAAAGGTAATATCTTCGTAGATTTTCATGAGTCGGGTGTTCATTTCACGCGCGCGGCTCCGGTCGGAACGGTACAAAATATACGCCTTGGCGGTTTGAATGTAGCCGTTGTCCATCAAAACACGTTCCACAAGATCTTGGACGTGTTCGACGTCGGGGCAATCGGAGCCTTCGACATCGAGAATAGAAACGACCTCTGCCGCCAGCTTTTCTGCAGATTCCTCTTGGTCGGGTTTATAGGTCGCATCGAACGCCTTTGTAATAGCCTGTGCAATTTTGTGTTCATGGAAAGGAACGAGACGTCCGTCCCGTTTTCGGATTTGTCTAATGATGGTCATAGTAAAGAACCCTTTCTCTCGAAAAAAAAATAAAGCGCAAAGGAGCGCAAAAATGCCTGGTCAAAATACAATATGTTGTGTTTACCGATCTAAAGTTACCCACATTATAGCATCGTGATAGGATGCACGTCAAGGAGTCGTTCAAAAAAAGATGCACAAAAGTTTTCAACGCGTGCCACAGGTCGGATCCTTCAAATCTTTCCTATGTTTGCAAGCTCGTTATATCTTGACGCTGGATGATTGACGTGCGATAATGGAGGAAATGCAAAAAAAGGAGCTGACCGATATGGCACGGAAAGTATTGGTGGTAGAGGACGATCATAATATTGCTGAGCTTTTGAATTTATATTTAGAAAAAGAAGGATATGAAACAAGAATGGCGGACGATGGCGGGAAGGCCTTGGATCTATACCGCGTATTCCGACCTGATCTCGTACTGCTGGATATCATGCTGCCCATCAT
>JAVVSI010000149.1:0-3946 GCA_036654315.1 Evtepia sp.
TTTTACTTTTCTGCGGTGCGGTAGGCGGCGGACTGGTTTGGTTCTTCTATCAGGTCGGAGAGGAGATCGTCTCCCTTTCGCAGAACTGGGAAAGTATTTGGAACGGCATCTTGGCTGTGGTAAACCAGCTCAATCAATTGACGGCACAGTTTTTGGACTATTTACCACCGGACATACAAGATTTCGCTTTAGAAGTATCGGATCGTATTTTCACATGGCTGAAAAGCATTGGAACATCCTTGATTCCGAGAACGACCTCATTTGCGATGGGTGTGCCTTCTGTTGTTGTGGGGATTGTATTTTCACTTCTAGGCACATATTTTATATCTTCCGACTATCCGATGATACGCAGTACGGTAACAGACAAATTGCCGCCGAATGTGAGAGAATTTTCTTCGCTCTTTAAAAAGACGTTTAATGCCGCATTTGGTGGATATATTAAGGCACAGCTCTTTTTATCGCTGGCAGTTTTTATTATTTTGGTGATTGGCTTGTCGTTTATGCGCCTGCCCTATGCCATTTTAATTGCACTTGGATTTGCTATCGTTGATTTTATCCCCATTATTGGCTCCGGTACCTTCATGATTCCGTGGGCAATCATTGACTGCGTACTTGGAAACTGGTCGGATGGATTGGCACTCCTCATGATTTGGGGCGTGATTGCGCTCTTTCGCCGGATTGCAGAACCGCGTGTGGTTGGGACGCAAACCGGTTTGCATCCCGTTCTGGCTTTGCTGAGTATTTACGTCGGAATGCGATCGTTCGGTGTGTTGGGTATGGTATTCGCGCCGGTCTTTTTGCTCGTGGTGATTAACTTAATCGGTTCCGGAATTTTTCACCGTGTGAATACCGATATTGTACTTGCGGCGCGCGATATTGGTGCATTTTTAAAGAACGAAAAATAATTTGTTCAAAAACAATTTTTGTTAAGGTCATGAAATTTTCACAATTGCGTTGTATACTGACTTCATTAAAACAAAACGCGGGAGGAAATCAAAATGGATTATCAAGACCCCAATCAACGGCAAGAACCAATTGATGTATCGTTCCATGCCGTAGACGAGATCCCCAAGAAGAAACGTCGCGGTATGATGAAAATCGTTGCCTTCGGACTTGCCTGTATTTTGGTAGGCGGTGCGGTTGGCTGTACCGCTATGAGTTTGATGGATGGTGGGTCGCCCACAATTCGCACCGGAATGCGGACACCGGCAACCATAAATGAAGTGGTGGTAGACACGCAGAATCCCCTCACCCCTGCCGAAATTTATGCGGGGTATGTGAATTCAACGGTCGGTATTACAGTTGATATCGTCGATACCAACGTATTCGGACAAACCGTACAAGGTGCAGCCGCAGGCTCCGGCTTTGTGATTACGCAAGATGGCTACATCCTAACGAACTATCACGTCATTGCGAATGCGAATTCTATTACAGTCACATTTGTGGACGGAAAATCTTACCCCGCAACACTCGTCGGTGGGGAACAAGAAAATGATATTGCTGTCATTAAAATCAACGCAAAGGATCTTAAACCGGTCACAATTGGCAGCTCGGATAAAATGAGAGTCGGTGAATCGGTCGTTGCGATCGGAAATCCATTGGGAGAACTGACATTCAGTTTGACCTCCGGGGTCATCTCGGCACTCAACAGAAGCATCACCATGAGCGATGGAACGTCTATGAATATGATCCAGACGGATTGCGCCATCAACTCGGGCAACTCCGGTGGGGCACTCTTTAATACCTATGGTGAAGTCATTGGGATTGTCAGTGCGAAATATTCTTCCCCCTCCTCTGCCATGTCCGGTGCGGCTTCGGTGGAAGGCTTGGGCTTTGCAATTCCGATGAACGATGTCAAAGATATGATCGCAGATCTGATTGAAAATGGCTACGTGACAGGGAAACCTTTCCTTGGTATTTCGGTCAAGTCGGTGGACGCATCCGCACAGGAATATGGCATTCCACAGGGTGCAAAAGTGGTTGCAGCCACACCCGGACTTTGCGCAACGCGTGCAGGGATCCAAGAGGGTGATGTCATCACAGCACTTGGTGACACTAAGATTACCAATACTGCCGAACTGATTACCGCAAAAAATACCTATCATGCAGGAGATACGGTCAATTTCACCGTGTTCCGTGAGGGAAAGTCCTTGACAATCCCGGTGACGCTGGATGAACAGAACACGAAAAATTCTGCGGCGCATGATGAGTATGTTGCAAAGAAAGACGAAGAACTACAACAACAGCAACAACAACAGCAGGAACCACAGCAAGGAGTCAACCCATGGGAGTATATGTGGCCGTTTGGCGGGTTTGGATTCTAAAATCCCCCAATTCGTTGGGTTTCTAAATACAAGATTTTCCTCCTCCCCTCTTTAATAATGCAAGCCTCTCTCGGTACACCGAAAGAGGCTTGCATATTTTTTCGTGGCGCGTCAATCTAAAAAGATAGCATCAGTAATTGCTTTGAACGAGATTTACAAACTCATTCTCCTCCGTTGCGATCCCTTCGACCGGACTCGCCTGCGGCAGGGGGTGATTTTTTTCAGCTTCGATCCACTGTCTCAATGCGGTTTGCGCCGCATAAATCGCGCCACCAAGAGAATTTGCTTCTGCGGTGCAAGCGGGTAAATCCGGGTATGTGATATGAAACGTGCCATCGCAGTTATCGTGAAAAATCGCCGGGTATGTGTAATTTTCCATCTGTGATTCCTCCCTCTATTCGATCAAAATTGTGTTGACCTTTATTGTACTATGTATCCGCATAGATGTAAACAAGCTGCGCGTGAGAATTTTTTCGCGCGTTCATTTTACGCCTACGGCCTCCCTCACCTCCTGTTTTTTCTTTGTTCGTCTCATCGCCTTGTCCCATTCACAAAGTACAAGCGGCGTAATTGCAAGCAAAAGTACTGCGATCCACTGTGCCGCTGACAGCGTTACAACGCAAAATAGGGTTTGTAAGGGTGGGATACAGAGTACCGCAAGTTGGAGTGCAAACCCCAACACAAAGGCGCGGTTCATCGCGCGATTTTTAAAAACCCCGATTTTAAAAATTGATTTTTCTTCACTGCGCACATCGTAGGCATGAAACAGTTGGCATAGGGTCAAGGTTGCAAATGCCATTGTGTTTGCGACTGCATCCGCTGTGTCCGGTTCTGACAGGACGTAATGTCCCAGAAAAAATGCAAACAGCGTTAAGCCACCCACCATGAGTCCCTGCCACACAAGACGAAATGAAAACGCTTTTGAAAACAAGGGTTCGTGTGCATCACGCGGAGCCGCGTCCATGACTTCATCTTCCACCGGCTCTACCCCCAATGCCAAAGCAGGAAGAGAATCCGTAACCAGATTCAGCCATAAAAGCTGTACCGGTACGAGGGGCATTTGTGTGAAATTCAGGACAGTTGCGGTGAAAATGGTAATGATTTCTCCGATATTGCAGGAGAGTAAGTAGTGAATTGCTTTTTTGATATTGGCATAAATACCGCGTCCCTGTTCTACGGCATGCACGACAGAGGTAAAGTTATCATCCATTAAAATCATATCTGCCGCAGCTTTGGCAACATCCGTCCCGCTTTTTCCCATGGCACAGCCAATATCTGCCGCTTTGAGTGCGGGGGCATCGTTGACCCCATCGCCTGTCATCGCTACGATTTTCCCTTTTGCCTGCCATGCACGGACAATTCGCATTTTGTGTTCCGGAGAGACGCGGGCAAAAACAGAAAATTTTTCGATCTCACTTTCCAAAAGTTCCTGTGGCAAAAAATCAAGTTCCTCTCCGGTAATAGACAAATCCCCCGTTTGAAACATACCCAACTCTTTGGCAATGGCAATGGCGGTATTCTGATGGTCGCCTGTAATCATAAGGGCGCGAATGCCCGCGCGTTCACACATCGAAACGGAGTCTTTCACTTCCGGACGCGGCGGGTCAATCATACCGCTGAGT
>JAVVSI010000150.1:0-3943 GCA_036654315.1 Evtepia sp.
GTCGGCAAGATAAAGAATTTGATCCAGTCTTGTCATATTTGGCTTTCCGGTTGTGTGACAAAAGATCGCATCGTAGACTGCATCCGGTTCTCCAAATAAATGCCGTGCCAAGAGTGCGCCTGTTTTCGCGTGTAAAAATTTGGCTCCTTGCGTTTCCAGTTCATCCAATATGACTCCGTAACGCTTGCAAAGTGCAAGTTGCTCTGTCGGCTCCCAATATTTTGTGCAGTCGTGCAAAATTGCGGCACGGCGGGCATTGTTTACATTTTCGCCCCAATGCGCGGCCAGTTTCACGGCAGTTTCTTCTGTACCACGCACATGAGCCAGCCGTTTTGCTTTCAGCATGGAATAGGAAACAGCACGCAATTTTTCGTCATCCAAACACTTTAAGTCAAGCTGGGTTCCGTAAAGGGCATGGCGGAGAATATAGCCATAGACAGGCTGTAACAGAACATGAGAAATATCCTCATTTTCGGCCAGTTTTCGTCGGATTTCAGAAGATGAAATTTCCACCATATTGGGATTTTCAATCAATTGTACACCATATTTTGTATCCAACTTCTGTGCTTGTGCGGCAAACGCGCGCTCATCATTTTCCTTTTCCCTTGCAAAGGCCGCAATCCCGACATGTTTGAAAATCCGTTCCGGCTCGTGCCATGTTTGGAGACTCAGGAACATATCTGCACCGACAATCAGCCAAAGTTCATCGTCCGGATACTGCATACAAAGTTCTTCAATGGTATCTGCAGTGTAGCTCTTGCCGGCTCTGTTCAGTTCCACATTTGATACCTTGGCATGGAGACTATCCGCCAAAATCGCGGTCATTTCAAACCGCTGTTCCGGAGATGCGCCGTTGGCATCCTGACTCTTATGCGGTGGCAAGCCTGTGGGAATAAAGAGCAGTAAATCGAGATTCAGGCTTTTGATAGCCGCTTCTGCTGCTGTTTGATGACCTAGGTGGGGAGGGTCGAAAGTCCCGCCAAAAATTCCTATTTTCACAATGAACCTACCTTTCCGGAGCGTGTGGCGCGTCAAGGAGCGAGATGCTCGTTGCGGCGAGCAAGCAGGGACACTGTCCCTGTATTCTGCAATCTTCGACTTTACTTGTTAGGTTTGTGGTGTGGTGCGGGGGCGTTTTGAGGTGACCAAGACAATTCTTTTCTTGTCTTTTCGATGCGTTTGACGATATAAAACGAATTTTGTTCCAATGACCTGTACGACTTCACTCCGCGTCAGCTTTGCCATTTGCTCGGAGGCTTCCCGCGTTGTCAACATGGCGGCATCCAGAACTTGGCATTTAATCAGCTCGCGGGCTTCCAATGCGTCATTGGCTTGCTTCAAAAGATTTTCGCCCATACCATCTTTTCCGATTTGCACAATCGTGTCAATTCCGTTGGCAAGACCGCGCAGTTGCGCTCTTTGTTTACTTGTAAGATCCATATTGTGTCTCCCATTTTTCTTTAAAAATTTTTAGCGCATTTGCGCGGTGTGA
This sequence comes from Evtepia sp., assembly GCA_036654315.1. Classification (GTDB taxonomy): domain Bacteria; phylum Bacillota; class Clostridia; order Oscillospirales; family Oscillospiraceae; genus Evtepia. The sequence continues at coordinate 1,493 of JAVVSI010000150.1, forward strand.
GATTTGATTCTTTTCGGTTTCGCTCAGTTGTGCCATGGTTTTCCCGATCTGTGGCAAGTAAAAAATAGGGTCGTACCCAAAGCCGCCGCTTCCCTGTGCTTCCTCCGCAATGAGTCCGTCACAGGTACCGCGTGCATAAATTTTGCCTCCGTCCGGGAGAACACAACAGATCACGCAGACAAACTGCGCACTGCGATTTGTTTTCCCTTTCATATGTTCCAAAAGCAGTTTCCACCGATCTGTGTCGTTGTACTCGGCCGATCCGTAACGAGCGGAAAAAATGCCGGGTGCGCCCTCCAGTGCCTCGGTCACCAGTCCGGAATCGTCGGCAATCGCCGCCATGCCGGTCGCTTTGCAGACGGCTTCCGCTTTGAGTGCCGCGTTCTCTTCGAATGTTGTACCGGTTTCTTCCACTTCGATACCGCCGTTTTCTTGGCGCACGACCTCAATATTCAGGTCGGACAAGATTTTTTGCAATTCAACGAGCTTTTTTTTATTTTGGCTGGCAAGCACCATTTTCATAAACTACCCAGCACTTCCTTTTGCATGATTTGCAATTCCATAATGCCCTTGTGACACAGTCTTACAAGTTCCTGCTGTTCAGCAATGGTAAAGGGGCGTTCTTCTCCCGTACCCTGCAATTCGATCAATTCTCCGGTGGAAGTCATCACACAGTTGAGATCGACCATTGCTGTCGAATCTTCCTCATAGCACAGATCTAATAGCGGCGCATCCTCCACGATACCGGCTGAAATTGCGGCAACGTAGGTCTTGAGCGGCATACGCAGAATTGCACCATCGACCATCAGCTTTCGGCACGCAAGGGCAAGCGCGACAAAGCCGCCGGTTACAGACGCTGTCCGCGTCCCGCCATCGCCCTGTAAGACATCGCAGTCAATCGTAATGGTTCGCTCGCCCAGTAATTTCATATCGGTTGCAGAACGCAGGGCGCGTCCGACCAGTCTTTGGATTTCAGCGGAACGCGGAGATAATTTCATTTTTGAGATATCACGGCGGGTACGCTCTCGATTGGCACGCGGGAGCATGGAATATTCTGCCGTAACCCAGCCCTCCCCGTATGGCACATGCGGTGGGGTACGTTCTTCCACACTCGCTGTGCAGAGTACTTTTGTATCGCCGCAGGTAATCAAACAACTGCCTTCGGCAAATTTGTTGACATTCGGTGTAATCGTCACCGGTCTGAGTTCGTTATATTCTCTTCCGTCAATTCGTTTCATAGTGCTACCTTTCATTCGATCAGTGCGTGGGCGAATTCTTTCGGATCAAATTTCTGTAAATCCTCCAAACTCTCACCCAAGCCTACATATTTTACGGGGACAGCCAATTCTTTCGCAATTGCGACTACAATCCCGCCCTTTGCTGTTCCGTCCAATTTCGTCAAAATAATGCCTGTAATGCCCGCGTGTTCTCCAAATTGTTTTGCCTGAATCAGACCATTTTGTCCGGTGGTGGCATCAAGTACTAAGAGGACTTCTTTGGATGCGCCCTCACTTTCTCTGTCGATCACACGGCTGATTTTATTTAATTCGTGCATTAAATTTTGTTTGTTGTGCAGTCTGCCCGCCGTATCGACCAACACTACGTCCATATTGCGGGCGCGGGCAGCATTCAGCGCATCAAATACAACAGCAGCAGGATCAGAACCCTCCTCATGTCGGATAATTTCAATCCCGGCACGTTCTGCCCAAACGGTCAACTGCTCCGCAGCGGCGGCACGAAACGTATCTGCTGCCGCAAATAGAACTCGTTTTCCTTCTTTTTTGAGTTTTGCACCTAATTTCCCAATACTTGTTGTTTTCCCAACGCCGTTCACACCGATTACTAATACCACGGCAGGTTTTCCCGATAAATCAAGATCCGCTTGCTCCATGCTCACAAATTCTGCAATAATTTCGCGGAGACAATCGCGTACAGCTTCTTTGTCCTTCAGCTTTTTCCCCTTGACTCGACTACGCAATTCCTGCACCGCTTGTTCAGTCGTTTCGATGCCCATATCGGATAGAATCAGGGCTTCCTCCAGTTCCTCATAAAACGCCTCATCAATCGAAAAGAAACCCGAAAAAATACCTATCTTTTTAATACGATCAAAAAATCCCACTCTGTTTCCTCCCTTATTCCACCAGTTCGTGTTCGGCTTCATTTAAGTCAAGCCGCAAAAGTCTACTAATTCCGCGTTTCTCCATGGTGACCCCATATAAAAGATCCGCTTCTTCCATCGTGCCGCGTCGGTGCGTGATGACAATAAACTGTGTCCCATCGGTCAGTGAACGCAGATATGTGGCGAATCGTGTCACATTCGCGTCATCCAGTGCGGCTTCAATCTCATCCATCACGCAAAAAGGCGTGGGGTGTACTTTTAAAATAGCAAAATAAAGCGCGATTGCCACAAAGGCTTTTTCGCCGCCCGACAAGAGACTTAAAATTTTGATC
>JAVVSI010000151.1:0-3932 GCA_036654315.1 Evtepia sp.
CCTTATTGGGCAGATCTTTGTGTACCTTCTGCATCACCTGTTTCCAAAGCATGGCAGAGGGATTTCCAATACTACTGCTTAATTTTTCCTGCTGATCGTATCCTGTCCAGATAGCCGCTGTGTAGTATGGCGTATAGCCTACAAACCAGAGGTCTTTTCTGGCACTTGTCGTTCCCGTTTTGCCCGCAATGGTCATACCACTGAACTTCGCCGCTGTACCGGTACCGGCATTCACGACATTTTCGAGCATTTGGTTCATATAACAGACCGTACTCTCTTTCAGTATGGAATCACTCTTCTGTGTATTATCCAGAAGAACTTCACCCTTACTGTCAAGAACAGTGGTGTAGGTACGCGGATGATCGTACATTCCATTTCTCGCAAAGGTGGCAAATGCGGCAGCCATATCGAATGTACTGACACCGTCTGTCAATCCACCCAGGGCGAGCGGCGCAAGGTCGATATCCGAGTAAACCTTTTTACCCACCGTACGGGATTCAACGAGTTTAATCCCAAACTTATCGCGCATAAACTCAAAGCTTTTTTGTGGCGTCACGTACTTTGCCAAGACTTTGACAGCAACGGTATTTGCGGAATCTTCCAGTGCAGTCATCATCGTCATTTTCCCGCGATAGCTTCCATATGCGTTTACAGGCCAAGAGCCTTTATAGGGGCTATCCACTTCGGTGGACAAGGGGGTAATATAGCCCATTTCCATCGCGGGCGCGTAAACGGCAAGTGGTTTTATCGAAGATCCGGGGGGACGGAGGGTATGCGTGGCACGATTCCATGCACGGCTTTTCGTTTTTTCACCGACACCACCCGCCATGGCAACGACATTTCCCGTATTGTTGTCGACAACAGTGATGGCGGACTGCATCGGTTGTCCACTCTTGGAGGTATAATTCAGATTGTTACGGTCTGTGTACACCTCATCAACCGCTGCCTGTACAGTTGGGTCAAAACAGCTATAAATGGAGAGTCCGCCGGAATAAACCATATTGGTGGCGGCATCGCGCGAGAGATTTAGATTTGTTTGTAAATCGTCCACAACATCGGATATCACCGCATCGGTGTACCACTTATAAATTGGTGCCGTTTTGGTTTCATCTTCCCCTGCCACAAATTGCAATTCTTCCGCAATGGCGGCATCGCGTTCTGCTTCCGAAATCACGTTTTGCTCGCACATACTTCTCAAAATCAATTCTTGACGTTCTTTGTTCTTGTCACGATTCAGATAAGGGTTATAGAGCGAAGGGTTATTGGTAATCCCAATTAAGCTGGCACATTCTGCAAGTGTCAGTTCCGAAACGTGTTTTCCAAAATAGGCATAGGAAGCCGTATAAACACCGTTGCATCCCTCACCCAGGAAAATACAGTTTAGATACCATTCTAAAATTTCCTGTTTTGAATACTTCTTTTCAAAAGAAAGCGCTCTGAAAATCTCCGTAATTTTCCGTTTTACCGTAACCTGATCTTCGTTTGTTAAATTTTTGATCAGTTGCTGGGTAATGGTGGAGCCACCTTGGATGTCCTGACCCGTGAACATATTGATGACACCTTTGGCAGTTCGAATCCAGTCAACACCATTATGCTTTTCAAAACGTCTGTCCTCAATGGCAATGGCTGCTTTCACAAGATCTTGTGGTATTTCGTCATATGCAACCCAGATACGATTTTCACTTTCGTGCAGTGTTTCCAGCTCAACCGGATTCTCACTTTTCGGGTCATCATAAAAGACGGTTGTGGTGAGATTCAGAGAAAAATCCGTTAATTGGAGATCTGCCTGCGGCATAATTACAGTTTTGACATAGACAGCGAACAGGCAAAGGAGCATGACGCCCGTAATAAAGAAGATCAGAAAAATAGTTCCGATCACCTGTCCGGCAGAATGCCCCGCACTTCTCTGCCTGCTTCCGTCACCATCGTCCGGCGGCATTCTCCCACCACCACTCGGCGGCATTCTCCCGCCACCACTCGGCGGCATTCTCCCGCCACCACTCGGCGGCATTCTTCCACCACCACTCGGTGGCATTCTCCCACTACCACTTGGTGGCATTCTCCCACCGCCACTTGGTGGCATTCTCCCACCGCCACTTGGTGGCATTCTTCTGTCACTGGGTGATATTCTTCTTCCGTTACCCGGTGACATTCTTTCACCATCACCGGATGACATTCCACCATGCGGCAATGTATCCCATGATGTGTGTGTACGCTTGCCATCGGAAGGCATGGGCGGTCTGTATGGCGGCATCCGGTTTGGATTGCCGTCGGGTGGAATCGAGGATCTCGACGGTGATTCCGACGAATTTCGATCCCGCTGTTCAAAATCTTTGCGTTCATATTGATCTGACAAATAGACACCTCCGGATTTTGCGGATTCGTTCCCTCCGGGTTTTTTCGAATCACAACGGCTGAAGTCAAGTTTTTCATCGCCGTAAGCGGCAAAATTTCGCGTTTCTTTCACAATTATGCGAGTCTATTATACCATACCTTCGTTATTTGTCTATCCAATTAAATTTGAATCCGAAAAAAGTTTTTTTATTTCGGTACTTGCTTTTTCACGCATAAGCGGTTACAATAAGCAAAGATACAGGAAAGGAGTTGAGTCCCATGGACGAGAATTACGGTCCGAATTTTATCACCGTCACGGACGAAAACGGTGAGGAAATGGAATTGGAGCACTTGGACACAATGGAATTCAAAGGCCAAACTTATATGGCGTTTTTTCCTGCGGTTCCCGAAGGTACAGAAGTCGATGAAGAGGAACTCGGTCTGATTATACTAAAAGTCATCGAAGAAAACGGCGAAGAGATTCTTTCGACACCCGACAGTGACGAAGAATTAACCGACGTCTTTGAATACTTTATGGAAAACCTCCTCGAAGATGAAGACGAGGAAGATAATTCGTAACCACCTTTTCCCTGCTCGGTGCGTGACTCGATTCTTTTAAACCCACATAGTTAAAACGGGACGCTCACTCAATACGTCGCTCGCAGGCCTCCCGACAGTTGCCGGAAGTTGGAAGCGGTAAAGCGTATTGGAGGCAACCCACCTGCATTGAAGTGCAGGTTTTAACTGGATCGGCACGGCCACAGCGGGGATTGTATATGCAAGGTCGCTCAAATGAGCGGCCTTTTTTTATGCCCTGAATAAAACACACGATCATCGCTATTTTGACGCCTTTTCAGAAAATAGCTCCATTTTTCGTATATAGATTCTTGCAATTTTGTAGAATTTCATATATAATATCCAAAGTCTTTCCAACGGACATGTGTCCGCCATTGAAAGACATCCCCCGTTTTACCACAAGGGGAAAATTTTTTGTAGGAGGATTCTCATGAAAAAAGTGCTTGCTCTTGCTCTATCCGCTGCAATGCTGTTCTGTCTCTGTGCAGGCTGCGGAACAAAACCGGCAGATCCCGCCGTTGCCGATCCAGCTGCCAAAGATGGCGAAAATGTTGTAAAAATTGGTGTTTATGAGCCACAGTCCGGCGATAACGGTGCCGGTGGAAAACAGGAAATCCTTGGTATGCAATACGCAAACACCGTCTGCCCCACCGTTGATATTGGTGGAAAAACATATACCGTCAAACTGGAAACCGTTGATAACGGTTCTTCCAATGACAAAGCACCGTCTGCTGCCGCTGACCTCATCAATAAGGGTGTCTCGGTTGTCCTCGGTTCCTATGGCTCCAGCGTCTCTATCGCTGCTGCCGATACCTTCAAACAGGCAAACGTACCCGCGATCGGCGTAACCTGCACAAACCCCGCAGTTACAGAAGGCAACTCCCACTATTTCCGTATTTGCTTCATCGACCCATTCCAAGGCACCGTCTTGGCGAACTTTGCACAGGAAACCTGCAAAGCAAAGAAAGCTTACATCCTCACCAAACAAGGTGATGACTACTCTGCCGGTCTTGGTCACTACT
>JAVVSI010000152.1:0-3348 GCA_036654315.1 Evtepia sp.
GTCTCTATTGTCTTGGAACAACTCCGTTATCTCTACTCTCATTGTGGTACCAAAATCAAAATTCGTGGTGCCGCTGTCACAGGCTATGGAGAACAATTGATCCAAAACGCATTTTGCTGTGACCTCGGCCTTGTCGAAACCGTCGCCCATTACCGCGCCGCACAGCATTTTACGCCTAATGTGGACTTCATTATCGACATCGGCGGACAGGATATGAAATGCTTTAAAATCCGAAACGGCTCCATTGACTCTATCCTGCTCAATGAAGCCTGTTCCTCCGGCTGCGGCTCCTTTATCGAGACTTTCGCGCGCGCCTTAGGCTACGAAATTGCGGAATTTTCAAAACTTGGCCTCTTTTCAAAGCATCCCGTCAGCCTCGGTTCCCGCTGTACTGTTTTCATGAATTCATCTGTCAAACAAGCACAAAAAGATGGCGCAAGCATTGCAGATATCTCTGCCGGTCTCTCCATCTCTGTCGTGAAAAACGCCCTCTATAAAGTCATTCGTGCGGCAAATGCTGACGATTTGGGGAAAAATATCGTTGTGCAAGGCGGTACTTTTTTAAACGATGCCGTCCTACGCGCTTTTGAATCGGAACTGGGACGCAATGTAATCCGACCCACTATCTCCGGTATCATGGGAGCGTTTGGTGCGGCACTCGCCATCAAAGATCAACCACCCGAAACATCCGCCCTCCTTTCCGACCTATCCGGTTTTTCTCATACCTCAAAACCGGCTACCTGCCAAATTTGCACCAATCACTGCTCCCTTACGATCAATCGTTTCGATGCAGGTCGTCGTTTCATCTCGGGCAATCGTTGCTCTCGTCCACTCGGAGAGGAAAAACACAATGTCCCCGACCTCTATGACTATAAATATAAAAAATTGCGCGCACTCACCGGCAAGGGTACAGGCAACGGTTCTCGCGGAAAAATCGGTTTTCCCTTTGGTCTGAACTTTTTTGAGAATTTACCGTTTTGGTTTGCATTCTTTACACAGCTGAATTTCGAGGTCGTTCTGTCTCCGGATTCGTCGCGCACACTTTATCTCAAAGGTCAACATACCATCCCCTCCGATACCGTCTGCTATCCCGCTAAACTGATGCATGGGCATATTGAGGCACTTGTCGAGTCCGGTGTCGAAACAATTTTCTATCCCTGTATGTCCTACAACTTTGAGGAGCATCTCGGTGATAACCACTACAATTGCCCTGTCGTCGCCTACTATCCCGAACTCCTCGCCGCCAACAGCCCCTCTCTGAAAAAAGTCCGCTTTTTAAACCCGCACGTCGGACTTCATCGTCCACATGATTTTGCCAAACGCGCAGCCACCTTTTTGAATCAAGCGTTCCAGATTCCAAAGTCGGAGGTCATCACTGCCGCGCAAAAAGCCTATGAGGCCTATGAAGCTTACAAAAAAGATATCCGCGATACGGCACAGGACTATATCGCCTACGCACGCAGAGAACATAAACCCATCCTTGTGCTTGCCGGGCGTCCCTACCATATTGACCCCGAAATCAACCACGGGATCAATGATCTGATCACATCCTTTGACTTCGTCCTCATCACAGAAGATTCTATCGCACACCTTATGAACAAAGAGCCGCGCCGTGTTTTGAACCAATGGACCTATCACAGCCGCCTCTATAATGCCGCCCGCTATGTCTGTACACAAGCAGATATGCAATTGGTTCAACTTGTCTCCTTTGGTTGCGGTATCGACGCAATTACAACCGATGAACTCCGCGATATTTTGGAGTCCGGTGGAAAACTTTATACCCAGCTTAAAATAGACGATATCAATAATTTGGGTGCCATTAAAATTCGAATCCGCAGTTTAATCGCCGCGATTGAGGCAAGAGCCATACGCGTATGAGAGGAGTATATATCTTATGGCAAGATTAACCTATGATCCCTCCGGCCGTCTGCTTTTTACGGAGGAAATGAAAAAAGAATATACCATCCTCTTCCCGCAAATGCTCCCTGTCCACTTTAAAATGATGGAAAACTGTTTTCGACTGCACGGATATAAGGCCGAAATGCTTACAAGCACACATCACGGTATTGTAGAAGAGGGTCTGAAATATGTTCACAACGATACCTGCTACCCTGCCCTCCTCGTAATCGGCCAACTCATTGATGCCGTAAAAAGTGGAAATTATGATCCCCACAAAGTCGCCCTCCTCATCACCCAAACCGGTGGAGGGTGCCGTGCATCAAACTATATTCACCTTCTTCGGAAGTCTTTGGAAAAAGCCGGATTGAGCTTCGTTCCTGTGATCTCCCTCAGTTTATCCGGACTGGAAAAAAATCCGGGATTTCATCTCGGCTTGCGTCTCCTACGACAACTCGTCTTTAGTATCATGTACGGTGACCTAATCGTACTCCTCGCCAATCAATGCCGGCCCTATGAACAAACTGTGGGTACAACCAATGCACTGGTGGATACTTGGATGAATCAACTCATTGCGGAATTTTCCCGGGGAAAGGGGCTTTCTTTTAACAGTATGCAGGCCAATTTCGACCGCATTGTTTCGGAATTCGAGGCCTTGCCCTGTTCTTCCGATAAAAAAGTACGCGTCGGGATCGTCGGTGAAATTTATGTGAAATACTCCCCGCTCGGAAACAATAATTTGGAACAATTTTTGTTGGATGAAGGCGCTGAACCCGTCGTACCCGGACTGATTGATTTCATTATATTTAAAACATACAACAGAATCGCCGATATTGATCTGTACGGCGGTTCACAGGCAAAACACTTCATCGCCGGTATTATGATGCGCTATGCCGAACGCTGTCAGCGTGCTATGATTGATGCAATCAAAAAATCATCCCGCTTCCTCGCCCCCTCACCCTTTTCCCACCTCCATGAATTGGTACGCGGCTATTTGGGGGACGGCAATAAAATGGGAGAGGGCTGGCTACTCACTGCCGAAATGCTGGAACTCATTCATGCGGGTACACCGAACATCGTTTGTGCACAGCCATTCGGTTGTCTACCAAATCACATCGTCGGAAAAGGAATGGTGCATAAACTGAAAGATGATTACCCCTTTTCTAATATCGTTACCATCGACTATGACCCAGGTGCCACTAAAATTAACCAAGAAAATCGCATTAAACTCATGCTTGCCAATTCAAGACGTATGACCCTTCACAAAGAAGAAGCGTCGCAAATAGAAACAAAAGAAAAAACACGCGCATAATTTATCAAACAACAGAAACAGCGGTTCTCCCTTGTGAAATCTACAGGGAGAACCGCTGTTTTTAAAACCTATTTGCCACGAGATGAAATCTATACCGCAGTTAATTGCCCAAGGCGGTTTTTTGCGGGACTTCCGTTTTT
>JAVVSI010000152.1:3358-3912 GCA_036654315.1 Evtepia sp.
GCTCATAGCAGGCAAAGGCGTCATTTACAAACTGTGGATCCGGTTTTTTCGTGAACATAGACACAACCGGTACGATCACAAGTCCTGCCAACATAACAAGAACACCACAATGTATCGGTGAACGGAATAGTTCCGGGAAGATTTGTGGCACAAATGTATTCGCACTCATGACGATAGTACCAAACAAAAAGCTCGTCCAACAGGCCGCCTTTGACGCTTTCTTCCAATACAGACCATACAAAAACGGTGCAAGAAATGCGCCGGCCAACGCGCCCCACGAAATACCCATCATCTGTGCGATGAATTTGACCGAACTCTTATACTGTATCATAGCAATGACCGCTGAAATGGCAATGAATACAACAATTAGAACCCGAATCCAAAACAGTTGCTTCTTGTCCTCCATCTTTTTGCAAAACAGTGTTTTCCAAAAGTCAATGATCAAGGTCGATGCGGAGGTCATAACCAGCGAGGACAAGGTTGACATCGACGCTGACAGAACCAAAACAACAACCAACGCAATCAGGAAGGGAGACAAATTCGAAACCATAGCC
>JAVVSI010000153.1:0-3818 GCA_036654315.1 Evtepia sp.
TGCGGCCCGACTTGCGGCTGTGGTCCGACCTGTGGCTGTGGCACTACCTGCGGCTGTGGCACAACCGGAAATGTTGGTTGTTGCTAATCCATAAGAAATCAAAAACCGCCTCGAAGCACATTGTGGTTCGAGGCGGTTTTGTGTTTGATGGAATGCATCAGGAAAAAAACGCGGGAGAGATGTTCGTTGTTGGACTGAGGCGTCGAGAGTTACTCTGAGAGATATTGCTTGACAAGTTCCTGGAGCAATTCGTCGCGGTCCAATTTTCGAATAAGGGTACGGGCATTGTTATAATTCGTGATATAGGTGGGGTCCTCAGACAGAATGTATCCGACAATCTGATTCACAGGATTGTAACCCTTTTCCTGCAACGCGTTATATACTGTCATGAGCGTTACCTTAATTTCTTCGCTTCGATCCTGATTCAACTTAAATTTGCGAGTATAATCCAAACTCATTCTGTACGCCCCCTAAATGTAAGTAAAGTTCACCCCTATCATAACGCAGTTTCCGAATCCTGTAAAGGGGGAAAAGAAAAATAATCAGCGCAAATCGGCACCAAGTTGCTCTTTTAGGATAGAAAGGATATGTGAGACTTCTGCATCTGCCTCGGAAGCGGTTAAACTGCGGTCATCGGCACGCAGGACGAGGTTAAAGGCGATGCTTTTGGTATCGTGAGGCAAACGCGCTCCGGTATAGATATCAAAAAGGGTGACCTCGCGCAAAAGACCTTTCGCGGCATCCCGAATACACTGTTCCAAGGCACCGACGGTGATTTCATTTTTGACCAAAACGGCGATATCACGCGTTACGCTGGGGAATTTAGGCAGTGGGACGTAGACGGGTGTAGGTGAGCGGAGGGCGGAGAGGGCAGGGACTTGGAGTTCGGCGCAGTATAGGGCGGTATCCACGTCGAAATTGGCGGCAACGAGCGGATGAATTTGTCCGAGTACGCCGATTTCTTTGCCATCGACCCAAACCTTGGCACAACGTCCGGGGTGATAAGAGGGGTTTTCTGTTTCCGGTGTAAAGGTGACATTGCTTGCACGCAATTCAGAAAGGACTGTTTCAACCGCACCTTTCAGTGTGAAAAAGTCTGTGGTATCGCCATACATACCAAAAGAAAGCACTTGCGGTTCATCGGCAAGACCGTCATGACGGCGGAAATAGGTGCGGCCGAGTTCATAAAGGCGGGCGTATGGATTGCGGTAGTTGTAGTTGCGGGCCAAAATATCCAGCATAGAGGGCAGAACCGTGGTACGCATGATGGAGGTATCCTCGCCCAGTGGATTCATGATTCTCATAGAATCACGGAGCGGGGAGTGGGCGGGCATACGAATTTTGTCGTAGTAGGAGGGGCTGATGAAGGAGTAGGTGATAATCTCATCGAAGCCCATCGCACGGCAAACGCTGCCCAGTTTTCTGGTCAGCAGTTCCGGTTCACCATAGCCGCCTTTTGTGGTTTCGCCTTTCATTAAAGTGGTAGGGATTTTATTGTATCCATAAATACGTGCCACTTCTTCGGCGAGATCGGAGTAATGCGCGACATCGCCGCGCCAAGACGGGACAGTCACACGTTCACCTTCGACTTGGAAGTCAAGGGAGCGAAGAATCGCGATCATTTCATCCGTAGGAACCTGCGTGCCGAGGAGTGCATTGATTTTGTCGGGACGCAGATCTAAAGTCGTGGGTTGTGGGACGTAGTTGAGCAGATCAATGACACCATCGACCACTTCGCCGGCATTGAGAAGTTCCACGAGTTCACAGGCGCGGTTGACGGCAGGCAGGGTATTTAAAATGTCAAGACCCTTTTCGAATTTTGCGGAAGCTTCGGTTCTCATTCCGACTGCGAGTGCAGTTTTACGGATTGCGGTTCCGTTAAAATTGGCAGATTCAAAGACGACATCTACGGTATCGGCTACGATCTCGCTGTTTTCGCCACCCATAATACCTGCAAGTCCCACAGCGCGGGTTTGGTCGGCAATGACGGGCATAGTTGCATTGAGTTCGCGTTGTGTTCCGTCGAGCGTTGTTAAGAGTTCGCCGTCATAGGCACGGCGAACAATGATTTTTCCGCCTTTGACATAGCGATAATCAAACGCGTGCATTGGCTGTCCATATTCGAGCATGACGTAGTTTGTGATATCGACAATATTGTTGATTGGCCGCACACCGCTTGCGCGTAGCCGCTCACGCATCCAATTGGGAGAGGGGGCGATTTTAACATTGCGTACCATGCGCGCTGTATAGCGTGGGCAGAGGTCTGAGGCGTGTATCTCTACATCGAGCAGCTCTAAGAGATTGCCCTCGGCACCACCGCGTACCAGCGGTGTGTGGAGGGTGAGGGGTTTTTGGAAGGTAACCGCTGCTTCGCGTGCAAGTCCGATGACAGAGAGGCAGTCGGGTCGGTTTGGTGTAATTTCAAATTCGACGACGCTGTCGTCCAGACCGATTATTTTACGGATATCCTCACCGACAGTGCAAGTTTCATCGTTGAGGATAAAAATACCGTCCTCAATGGCATTTGGGAAATCGTTTTGCGTTAAATTGAGTTCTTTGAGGGAGCAGAGCATACCCTCGGAGCGTACGCCGCGCAGGGTTCCGGTTTCGATGGTAATGCCACCGGGGAGTGTGCTTTTGTCGAGGGCAACGGGGACGAGATCATATTGTCTTACATTTTGGGCGCCGGTCACAATTTGGATGGGGTTTTGAGACCCGATATCAATTTGGCAAATCCACATATGATCCGAATTTTCGTGTTTTATGATAGACAAGACTTTACCGACGACGACGTTTGTAATCTCAGTGCCTAGTTCCGTAATAATTTCAACTTTAGAGCCGGAGAGGGTCATCGTTTCGGAAAAATCGTGATTATTTACGTGAATGGGGACGAATTCATTGAGCCAATTACGAGATAATAACATAAAGATAGATCCTTTCATTACGTTTCACTGCGGTGCAGTTGATTAGAATTGTTCTAAGAAGCGAATATCATTTTCAAAGATCAAGCGCAAATCCGCAATTTTAAAACGGCGCAACGCAAGGCGTTCCAAGCCAAATCCAAAGGCCCAGCCGGAATATACTTCCGTATCAATGCCGCAGCCCTCCAAAACTTTGGGATGAACCATACCGGCACCCAAAAGCTCAATCCAACCCTCACCCTTGCAGGTAGGACAACCGCGACCGCCGCATTTATAGCATTGCACGTCCATTTCACAAGATGGTTCCGTGAATGGGAAGTGGTGGGGACGGAAGCGCGTTTTGGTTCCCTTACCGTAGAGTGTTTCCACGACGGTATTTAAAGTACCCTTTAAATTTGCCATAGTGATGCCCTTGTCGACAACTAAGCCTTCGACTTGATGGAACATAGGGGAGTGGGTTGCATCGACTTCGTCTTTTCGATAGACGCGACCGGGTGCAATGATACGAATGGGGAGTTCCCGTGTTTCCATTGCGCGTACTTGCATGGGTGAGGTCTGGCTTCGGAGCATGACACGGCTGTCTTTGTCAAAATAGAAGGTATCCGACCAATCACGGGAAGGGTGACCCTCTTCCGCGTTCAGTTTATCGAAGTTATAAAGGGAGAGTTCCACTTCGGGGCCATCCAAGACCTCAAAGCCCATGCCGATAAAAATATCTTTCATTTCGTCGAGTACTGCGTACATAGGGTGTTGGTGTCCCAATTGGACGGATTTTCCGGGAATGGTGACATCGACAACTTCTTGTGCGAGACGGGCATCGAGTGCGGCTTCTTCGAGCGATTTTTTGCGTGCATCCATACGAAGTGTGAGTGCTTCTCGGACATCGTTTGCCATTTG
>JAVVSI010000154.1:0-3805 GCA_036654315.1 Evtepia sp.
GAACCAACGACACGTGGATTTTCAGTCCACTGCTCTACCGACTGAGCTACAGAGGCGTATTGGGTACTGCGGCGTACCCAAGGAAATTGGCGACTCGGAAGGGACTTGAACCCTCGACCTCTGGCGTGACAGGCCAGCGTTCTAACCAACTGAACTACCGAGCCAACTGGTGGGAACAACAGGGCTCGAACCCGTGACCCCATGCTTGTAAGGCATGTGCTCTACCAGCTGAGCTATGCTCCCATGTTGCTCACTTTCGAGCGGCTCACTCTCAAGCGGCGAAGCTTATTATACAAGAGCATTCTCATTTTGTCAACACTTTTTCGGTATTTTCTTTTTTTCTTTTTTTCGACTTCCATTTTCCCCGATTACTCACAACTTTTGTAACAAATCTTCCAAATCACTTCGATCGAAAACGTGCTTGGTATCACAAAATTGACAGGTCATTTCCGCCCTTCCCTCTTCTGTGATCAGGTTTTGAAGTTCTTCTTTCCCCAGACTAATCAAAGCTGTCTCCATACGCGCGCGGGTACAATAGCAACGATATTCAATCGCTGTCTTTTCCAATGTCTCCATCTCAAAGTCCGACAGCACCTCTTTTAAAATCTCTTCTGCACTTTGATCTGCATGACTTGTAATGGCACCCACTCTTCGTATTCCGGCCTCGATTTTCTCGATCACTTCTTCCTGCGCTCCGGGCAACAACGAAATCAGATAGCCACCTGCACGGCTCACAGACAAATCCGTATCCACAAGCACACCCAAGGCACAGGCAGTCGGAATCTGTTCACTCTCTGCAAAATACGCCGTGATATCTTCCGCAATTTCTCCCGATACCAATTCCACAGTTCCGACATAAGGATCCTTCATGCCGACATCCTTAATGACCGTCAAATTCCCTGCCGTTCCAACGGCACTGCCTACATCTAATTTCCCGGGTTCTTTCAAGGGCAACACGACATTACTATTTTGCACATAGCCACGCACATTGCCTACGCTGTCCGAAACCGCCAGAATGCTCCCCAGTGGCCCACCACCATTGATCCGAATCGTAACGGAACCCTCTTCCCATTTCAGTTCATTACCCATCAAAGACGCTGCCATCAGGCTTCGACCCAAAGCTGCTGTGGCAAGCGGACTCGTTTGGTGGATCTCATGGGCTCGATCGACCAAGTCCCTTGCATCAATGGCTACGGCCTTGAGTGCTGCGTCTTTTGCAATCATTCTTGTGATACAATCCATATATGCTATTTTCCTTTCTCGGCGGAAAAAAATACTCTTTCTTCTTCCGCTGTGGGCGATTTTGTCAGTTTCAGATTTCCATACTTGTGTATATTGCAGAATCCCGCCTGCTCTAAAAATTCGGTCAGTGTCTCCAAACTATAGGCGTATTCCAAGACACTATCATGCCCGCGCTGCCAAGCAGTCCCGTCCTTTTGAAAAATATCCATCTCATAGGTACACAGCTTTTTTTGAAGCTCACTGCGCCATACACAATAAGCGGTGTCTGTTTCCCCAATGAAAAGTCCATGGTTAATCTCTTCAAAATGCCGTTCCGTCAAACAATCAAAAATAAAAATACCGCCCGGTTCCAAAAAAAGATGAACCCGCTCAAAAGCTCGTTTCAATTTTTTGGGGTTCGTGACATGATTCACGCTGTCAAGCATACAAATACAGGCATCCACTGTCCCGTAAAGATCCAGTTTCTCCATTGACTGACACAGAAAAATAGGTTTTTCCACACACTGCGCTACTTTTTCGCTCGCCTGAGACAACATCTCAGGCGAACAGTCTACACCAATCATCTCATACCCACGCTCCGCCAAAATCAGCGAAAGTGTCCCGGTTCCACACGCCAAGTCAAGCACCGTATGGATCTTATGCCGACTGCGGCGAAATCGTTTTTCCAGATAATCTGCCCAAGCTTCATAATTGACATCCGTTGTCAGTGCATCGTAACAATTTGCAAGTGCGGCATATTCAATCATTTTTCTTATGCTCCCAGTATTCTTTCATTTGCGGCAAAACACGCTGATACCCACCTGCACCATACTGTAGGCAGCGATTCACACGGCTGATCGTCGCACTGCTTGCACCGGTTCGCTCCAAGATATCATTATAGATCATTCCCTCATGAAGATACATCGCAACTTCTATGCGCTGTTCCATGGCGCGAAGCTCCGTAATGGTACATAGATCCCGGAAGAAGTTTCGACAATCCTCCAAGGTTTCCAATTTCAGAACACTTTCATAGAGGAGATCGTCCTGCGAAATTTTTTTCAACCTGTTCACTCCTTCCCATTTACTTTTATATTTTATCAAGGTAAATCGCGAATGTAAAGAGCTAATTTTGCTCATTTTAACCAAAATACCGCCACGACCTGCATTTCTTTCCGCTTTACCCTTGCGTCTCCTAGCATTCCGCGATATAATACAAAGACTGACTGCCTATATAGAATCGAAAAGGCAAGCGAAAAGAGGAGGAATTCACTGTGGTGAAAGCAATTGTCGGCGCAAACTGGGGTGACGAGGGCAAAGGGAAGATCACGGATCTATTCGCAGAAGCATCTGATGTAGTCGTGCGTTTTCAGGGCGGTGCGAATGCCGGCCATACCATTATCTGCGACTATGGTAAGTTCGCACTCCATCAGCTCCCCTCCGGTGTGTTTTATCCCCACACCACGAATATCATTGGTAACGGCGTTGCGCTGAACATTCCGTCTCTTCTTTCGGAACTCGATAGTCTGAAAGCGGGCGGCGTTCCGGCTCCGCATATCATCATTTCAGAACGCACGCAAATTTTAATGCCTTATCACATTCTGCAAGACACCTACGAAGAAGAACGTCTCGCCGGAAAAGCATTCGGCTCTACCAAATCCGGTATCGCTCCGTTCTATTCCGATAAATACGCAAAATATGGTATCCAAGTCGCGGATCTCTTCGACGAAACCCTCTTGGAACGTCTGCACTCTGTTTGTGAAATTAAAAACGTCCTCATGGAACACCTCTATCACAAACCGCTCCTTGATCCCGACGCCCTATTCGATACGCTTATGACCTATCGTACCCAAATTACCCCCTATGTCGGTGACGCGCTCTCATTCGTGCGGGATGCACTGGCAAACGGAAAGCAGATCCTTTTAGAGGGTCAACTCGGCGCAATGAAAGATCCTGACTTTGGTATCTATCCCTTTACAACCTCTTCCCATACACTGGCAGGTTTCGGCAGTGTCGGCGTGGGCGTTCCTCCTCAGGATATTACGACCATTCTCGCCGTCACAAAAGCCTACTCCAGTGCCGTCGGCGCGGGGGCATTCGTCAGCGAAATTTTTGGAGAGGAAGCCGATATGCTGCGCCGCCTAGGCGGCGATGCCGGTGAATTCGGTGCCACAACCGGCAGACCTCGCCGTGTGGGTTGGTTTGACGCTGTCGCGACACGTTACGGCTGTATGGTTCAGGGCGCAACAGAAGCCGTTCTAACGGCGATTGACGTACTCGGCTATATGGATGAAATCAAAGTCTGTACCGCCTATGAGATTCATGGAGAACGCACAGAAGTATTCCCCGTACCCGCCCTTTTGCAGCATGCTACCCCCATCTATGAAACACTGCCCGGTTGGAAAAGCGATATTCGCGGTGTCACCGATTATGCCACACTGCCACAGGCCGCCAAAGATTACGTCGACTTTATTGAATCAAAAATTCAAGTCCCGATTCGTATCGTATCTACCGGTCCAAAACGTCACGAAATCGCACACAGAATGTAATCAATCCCAGGATCCCAAAAGAGCCGCAGGAATTATTT
>JAVVSI010000155.1:0-3778 GCA_036654315.1 Evtepia sp.
AGGGAGGACAATTCAGAAACAAGCCAAGGGTTTGCATTGTTGTTAATCGTCAGTACAAATTGTCCTTGTGGTATCGGTAAATCCGGAACAGAGGTATGCACCGATTCGACGACGCAAGAGACGCGGCTGCCGATTTTCAAGACATCGGATTGTGTGAGTGTAATGCCATCGGCATTCGTAATGGTTTGTCCCAACTGATCGACAAGGGGGCGTAGTACGACATCCACACCCGCTTGTGTATTTTTTGTACTTGCGCTAAAATCACTGTCGAGGAGATAATAGCCACCGGTGGTGCGGATTTTGTTGACTTCCGCGACCAGGAGGGAATTGCCATGAAAATTCGCTGTGACGGAGAGCTGAGGTTTGCCAATGATTGCGCTACCATCCGCTAAAAAACCGATGGCACTCAAATAAGAGGCAGAGGATCGGAGAATGCCGTCGGATATGACGATACCGAGGGGGTCACCGGTCGCGAGGACAAAAAAGTCACCGTTGATCCCGGTTAAAACACGTCGCCCACTTTGCTCCAGCGTTTTTGCCATATTGTCAACTGTTTTGCGGGTCAGTACGGTTTCACCATAACTGACAGTGGGTTTGACCGTACTGCCGGGTTTGTAAGATACATAGTTCTCTTGCCTGAGATCGGATTGAGACGCGCTCCAAAAGAATTGTCTTGTGAGGGAGGTTCCATCTCCGAGTGGTGAGATATTTTGGTAAAGTTCATCTCCCATGGGGACAGATGCAAAAGCCGTGGATGCGAGGAGGAATGCGGAAAGGATGAGTGCAGTGATTCTTGGAAAAAAGTGTTGCATTATGTACGCTCCTTTGGGTAAAGTTATGTACTATGTTATCACAAGGGAGGCTTTCTGTAAAGAACGATAAAATTGGCAAAAGAATACATATGAAGAAGAAAATCACTTAAAATGTTGGAAAATGTATGGTTTTTTGTCGAAGGATAAAAAAAACAAAAATAAAGTGTGCGGAAAGATTGCAATTGTGTCGTTAAAATGCTAGAATCCACAGATACATCCAAAAATGATGCAAGAGGATGGACGAGTACGACGGTCTGTTTTGTAACGAGTGGAGTCAGAGCAGACTTCGGTGAAAGGAGATGCAGAAGTTGAGTAGATTACGGATTACCGAGCGAGGTGAGGCGCAGCAGACGGTGGGTCACCTGTATGCAAATCTGGAACGCAGAATCAGTGCAGCACCTGCCGGAAACTGTCCCGTTGAATTGACACGCGCTTTTTTACAGCTTTGCCTTGCGCAGAGTTGCGGTAAATGTGTGCCGTGCCGGGTTGGCTTAGACAGGCTTGCCGCGCTGATCAATCAGGTGTTAGATGGCGAGGGTTCCATGGAGGACTTGGAGGTCATTCATAAAACCGCACTATCTATTGCAGCAAGCGCAGATTGCGCAATTGGCTTAGAGGCAGCAAAACTTGTTTTGGAGGGATTTGCTGCGTTCCGTGATGATTACCTTTCTCACGTTGAAAAGGGACGTTGCACAGAAAACTTTAATAGTGTACCTTGTGTTTCATCCTGTCCCGCACATGTGGATATTCCCGGTTATATTTCTCTCATTGGAGATAAAAGATATGCTGATGCAGTGCGGTTGATCCGAAAGGATAACCCATTCCCTTCCACCTGTGCGCTGATTTGCGAGCATCCTTGTGAGGCGCATTGCCGTAGAAGTATTGTGGACGATGCGATCAATATTCGCGGATTGAAGCGTTATGCGGTTGATATGGCGGGTGCAGTCCCACCGCCCCAATGTGCCACTGCAACAGGAAAAACAGTTGCTGTCATCGGCGGAGGTCCTTCCGGTTTGACTGCAGCATATTTCTTGTCTCTGATGGGACATAAAGTGACTGTGTTTGAAAAAAGAGAACGCCTTGGCGGTATGCTTCGCTATGGTATTCCCTCCTATCGTCTACCGGATGACTATCTGGATGCAGATATCGACGCCATTCTTGCAACCGGTGTAGAAGTCAAGCTGAATTTTGATGTGGGTGAGACTACCACATTGGAAGATTTGAGAGAGCAATTTGACAGTGTTTATCTTTCAATCGGCGCGCACTCCGTTAAAAAGCTTGGGATTCCCGGTGAGAAGAAGCGTGGCGTCCTGTCTGCTGTTGAGTTGCTTGGCAGCTTGGGTGACGATCACAAGCCGGATTTCACAGGCAGAAATGTCGTCGTAGTCGGTGGCGGTAACGTCGCGATGGATGCAACTCGTACCGCAATGCGTTTGGGTGCAGCATCGGTTCGCTGTGTCTATCGCCGCCGTGTGACGGATATGACAGCATTGCCCGATGAAATCAGTGGTGCTATGGCAGAAGGCTGTGAGATTATCACATTAAAAGCACCGGTTCGCGTAGAATGGGACGATCAAGATAATGTGACCGGTCTTGTCGTACAGAGACAGGTCGTAGGCGCAATGGTGGATGGCAGACCCAAGCCATATAAAGCAGATGTGCCGGAAGAACTGATCCCCTGTGACATGATCGTCGTTGCCATTGGACAAGCGATTGATTCCCTACACTTTGCAGCGGAGGGTGTTGTGACAAGAAGAGACACCATCGTGACGCAAGGTGATGCAGCATTGTCCGGAAAAGACGGCGTATTCTCCGGCGGAGACTGCGTCAGTGGGCCTGCAACGGTCATTCGTGCGGTCGAATACGGAAAAATCGCGGCTGCGAATATCGACGAGTATCTGGGTTGTCATACAGATATCTCTGTTCTTGTGGATGTTCCGGCGGCAAGCTTCCGATTCAAACCGGCCTGTGGTCGTGCCAATATGACCGAGCGTGAGGCGAGCGCACGCAAGGACGATTTCGAACTCATGGAATGCGGCGTAACAGACCAAGAAGCACAGCAAGAGTGTGCAAGATGTCTGCGTTGTGACCATTACGGCTATGCCGGATTCAAAGGAGGGAGGATTACAAAATGGTAAAGCTAACGATTGACAACCAAATGGTTGAAGTGACCGAGGGCACAACGGTGCTGGAAGCCGCAGCTAAAATTAACATTAAAATCCCAACCCTCTGCTATTTGAAAGAAATCAATGAAGTCGGTGCTTGTCGTGTCTGTGCTGTTGAGATCGAGGGGACAGATCCGCTTTGTACTGCTTGCAATACTGTGGTAGAAGAGGGCATGGTTGTCCATACCAACACAGAGCAAGTTCGTATCACACGTAAGACAAACGTGGAACTGATTCTGTCTCAGCATGACTGTCTGTGTGCGACCTGCGTTCGAAGCGGGAACTGCGCCCTGCAAACGCTTGCAAATGATATGAACATTTTGGATTTGTCCTATGAGAAGCAGGTTGCGAAGAACCATTGGGATAAGACCCTGCCTTTGATTCGTGACAATTCCAAGTGCATCAAATGTCTGCGTTGCGTGAGTGTCTGTGATAAAATTCAGACTTTGGGTGTTTGGGAACTGCGCGGCAGTGGTGCACACGCCAGAGTCGGTGTGCGGGATGGCGCAAAGTTGGATGAGATCAACTGTTCATTCTGTGGACAATGTGTCACACATTGCCCCGTTGGCGCATTGCGTGAGCGCGACGATACCGAGAAGGTTTTTGAGGCACTGCGTGATCCGAAAAAGATTGTTGTCGTACAAATCGCGCCTGCTGTACGTGCGGCTTGGGGTGATGGCCTGCACTTACCGGCAGAGCTTGCGACAGAAAAACGGATGGCAGCAGCAGTCCGTGCATTGGGCGCACAATATGTATTTGATACCAATTTCTCAGCGGATCTTACCATTATGGAAGAGGGCA
>JAVVSI010000156.1:0-3768 GCA_036654315.1 Evtepia sp.
TGTTGATTTCAAAGCCGTTGTTTAAGTCCTCCCTGCATTCTGCTTTTGAAAAAATTTATAGTGGCAAAGATGCATACGTGAAAGCGGATGTCACTCAAACGTATGATTTTAGTGGAAAGCGTGTTTTACTGGTAGAGGATCACATACTAAATATTGAGGTGGCGAAAAAGCTATTGACCGCGAAGCATTTAGAGGTAGAGGTTGCCGAAAACGGACTACAGGCAATTGAGATTTTTGCGCAGAGGGATGAGGGGTATTATGATGCCATTCTCATGGATATTCGGATGCCGATGATGGATGGATTGACCGCCACAAAAGCCATTCGCCAGATGCGTAAAGGCGATGCAAAAACAATTCCCATCATTGCCATGACGGCGAATGCCTTTGACGATGATATTGAAACGACCAAAGCTGCCGGTATGAATGCGCATCTTGCAAAACCCATTGAACCGGTGATATTATATCAAACGATGCAGCGATTTTTGTATCAGGAGGCGTAGCACTATGAAAGCATTGTCGGAAATACAATCAGACCTCATCAATCTTGCGTTACCCATTGGCTTGGTGATTGTGGAGGCCTCCGACCGACTTCCCATACTTTGCGTCAATGATACGTTTGTAAAGATGCTGGGTTTTTCGGATATAGACGCGTTCTATGCAGAGAATGACGGTTCCGCATGGACGTTTGTATCACCCTTGGATGTGGAGCGACTGAGAATCTACGCCGCCACACGCGTAGGTACTTCTGAGGCTTACGAAATTACTTACCGCGCTTTAAAGAAAGACGGTAGCTTCATTTGGGTGAATCAGAATTCGAGACATACGCGGGATGAAATCGGACGAGAGATTGTTTTTGCATATTATACCGATATCAGCGCGCAAAAGCGAACGGAGGATGCACTCCGAGAAAGTCAGTTTCGCTATGCCGCTGCTGTACGCGCTGCCAATATCAATATTTGGGAATACGATTACAGTACAGGTTGTATGACGATTTTCTCCAAATCTCCCAAAATAGCTTCGCGACGTAGTGTCGTTAAGAATTATGTGAAAACCGCCATTTCGGGCGGACACATTCGTGATGACAGTGTGCCTTTGTTTTTTGATACGATCAAAAGACTGAGAAACGGAGAGAAAGAGGTGAGCGTAGATCTCTGGATTCGTCAAAAACCGGCGGATGAATTTTGGTGTGAGCGTGTCATCTATACAAATGCTTTTGATGATAGGGGGAAGCCGATCAAAGCGTATTGTGTGGGGCGGGATATCACAAAAGAAAAAGAAGCGGAAAAGCGATATCACGATGAACTGTCTTATCGAGAGGCGATGCAAAAGGCGACGATGGCCTCGATCAATGTCAATTTGACAAAGAATATCATTTTAGACTACAAGAGTATTTTTTCGGAAGTAACCCGACATATGAAGGCGGCAAAGACGATAGATTCCTATTTCGATCAGCTGTATACCGAGCTGACAAGCCGAGAAATGCAAGAACAGTGCGCGGCGGTGTTCAGTCGGGACGCGCTTTTGCGGCAGTTTGCAAATGGGCAAACCACCGTGTCTTTGGAGTTGACGCGGAAGATTGAGGCGCGGAGATATTGGACGGTGGTGACTGCCCATATGATGGAAAATCAAAACAACGACATTGTTGCTTTCTTATATTCTACCGATGTCACAAATGAGCGTACCATGCAAAGTATCATGAATGCCATTGTAAAGACAGATTATGATTTTTTAGTGGTAGTCGATGCGTTGCGGAATACGGCGGTTCGTTACAGCCAACAATATGCCGGCAATGCGTATGCCGGTGAAAGCGATTATTTTGAGGAAGAAACGCAGGAATATTTACGTCACTATATCAATCCGGAGGATGTCGAGCGGGCATTGGAGGAAATCACGCTGAAAAATATTCTTGCACAGTTGGAACATCAAACGACTTACAGTGTTTTTTACGGCGTACCCTCCCCCGCCGGTGGCGTTCATAGGAAACAGTTGCGGTTCAGTTATATTAACCGTGATCTGAAAAGCATCCTGATGACGAGAGTGGATATCACAGCGGCGGTGGAGAAGCAGGAAAAGAAGAATCTTGAATTGGTCGCGGCAGTGGAAATGGCAGAGCAGGCCAATGCGGCGAAATCGGAATTTCTCTCTCGTATCAGCCATGAAATCAGAACACCCATGAATGCCATTATGGGAATGGAGCAGCTTGCTGTACAAAATTTGAATGATGCGGCTTTTGTAGGGGAGTGTATTGAAAAATCGCAATATGCTTCGCGGTATTTGATGCAATTGCTCAATGATATTTTGGATATGTCCAAAATTGAAAGCGGAAGAGTGACTTTGAAAGATGGCGTCATGGTCTGTCAGTCTGTTTTGGATGCAATTAGTACGATCATTCAAACGCAGGCGGAGGAAAAAGGCGTTGGGTATGTCGTGACGAAGTTTGATGGCTGCAAGAACAGCTATATAGGCGACGGCGTGCGATTACAACAAATTTTAATCAATATTTTGGCCAACGCCGTAAAATTCACCCCACAGGGTGGGACAGTACAGTTGGACATTAGGCAACTGGATGCAGATGAAACAAGGGCGAATATGTGTTTTACGGTGCGCGACACGGGGATCGGCATCAGCGAGAAATTTTTGCCATATGTTTTCGACCCCTTTGCGCAAGAGAATCATGGTAGTGGTTCCGGCTATGGTGGCAGTGGGTTGGGGCTTGCCATCTCTCAAAACCTTGCCCGACTGATGGGCGGGGATATTTCAGTCGAGAGTGTATTGGGGAAAGGGACGACGTTTCGGGTACAGATTCCGGTTGGTATTCCAACGGAAAGTACAGATATCAAGAGTGCTGTTCCGAAAAGTCAGGCCGCATATGATTTCACCGGCAAAAAGGTTTTGTTGGTAGAGGATCATCCGCTGAATGTTATCGTGGCAAAAAAAGTTGTTGGAATTTAAGAATGCAAGTGTGGATGTTGCCGAAAATGGAGCAATCGGGCTTCAGATGTTTGCAGACGCCCCGGAACACAGCTATGACGCTGTTTTAATGGATATCAGAATGCCGGTGATGGATGGCTTGCAGTCGGCGGAGGGAATGAGAAGTCTGGACAGTCCTTGGGCAAAAACCGTACCGATCATTGCCATGTCCGCCAACGCCTACGAAGGAGATGTCGTCAAATCGAAGCAAGCCGGTATGAATGCACACCTTGCGAAGCCCATTGAAGCGGAAGTGTTGTATGAAACCCTGTATGGGCTATTATCGAATGGGACGCGTGGGTGTGGGGAGAAAGAAGAGTAAAAGGGGGACAATCTTTATGACAAAGAGAGAAACGGATGAATCTCGACTGTACTGTGATATTGTGCGGCAATCGACGGATGGGGTGTATGTGATAGAGCAGGAATCTCATAAATTGTTGTACGCAAATGACGCAATGGAGGTTATTTTGAAACAGGTGGGGATTCGTGACTATGTGGGGCAAATATGTTACTGTGTCTTACGTCATCGGGATCAACCCTGTCTGGATTGCGTCGCGTACCCGCCGACGAGAGTCGGGGAGGCGCGCGAAGTTTACGTGGACTTTTTGTCAAAATACTATTCGGTTGCCTCCTACGCCATAGAGTGGCAGGGGGTTCCGGCATATGTGATCTACTTGGCAGATATTTCAGAGAAAAAAAGAGCGAACAATGAGATTGCGCACATCTATAATAATATTCCCGGCGCTGTATTTTGCTGCAAGTTCGATGAGGACTGGACGATTATTTCCGCCAATGATG
>JAVVSI010000157.1:0-3755 GCA_036654315.1 Evtepia sp.
GACTTCGGTGGTTCGAATCCACCCTCCTCCACCAAAAAAGATCTATCTTCCCTTAAAGGGAAGATAGATCTTTTTTATATTGTTTCAAAAATCGGATCGCCTTTTCATAGCCCTCAAAACCCAAGCCCATATACGTTTTGATACAAGCGGGGCCGGTATAGGAGTGCTTGCGAAACGCTTCCCGTTTTGTAATATCCGAAAGATGTACCTCAACAGTAGGCAGGCCGACTGCTTTGAGCGCGTCGGGAATCGCAACGCTTGTATGCGTATAGGCAGCGGGGTTGATTACAATGCCGTCTGTGTTCCCATAGGCAGCTTGAATGCGATCTACGATTGCGCCCTCGTGGTTGGACTGAAACAGTTCGACCTCAATATTTTCTTCCCGACAGGTTTGATCAATCAATGTTTCCAGTGCGTGATAATCCTGCTTTCCGTAGATTTCGGGTTCCCGCAGACCGAGTAAGTTTAAATTAGGCCCGTTAATCACCAAAATTTTCATCGTAAACCTCCTTAATCTGCGTCGCAACCGAAAGGGGCGACGCATTATTTGTAATCGTGAAATCAGCCGCTCTTTGATAGAGAGGCAAACGCGTTTCATACATACGCGGCAAATCAATTGATAAGGGGCGACCCTCTTGCGCCAATTCACAAATCGGGCGTTCCAAAAAAACCACGACCCCATTTTGACGTAGTAAGCCTATGTTCTCCGATCTCGTAATACAGCCGCCACCGGTTGCCAAGACAATCCCGGTCTCGCGGCTCACCTCACGCAGTACCGTATGCTCCATCTTCCGAAACGCCTCCTCACCCTGTTCTGCGAAAATCTTTGGGATAGAACCATATCGCACACGCAATACCTCATCCGTATCCACAAAACGTCGCCCCATCAGTGACGAGACTGCTTCCCCGATACTGCTCTTTCCCGATCCCGGCATTCCAATCAGAACAATATTCTGATTGGCTTTCTGCATTTCTGCCAAAATGACCTTGCGGCGTTCCTGTGAAATATGGGAACCTGTGAATCGTTCCGCTACACAGGCTGCCTGCTCCACAAGCATAGTCCAACCGTTTTTTGAAAAAATACCCCGCTCTTCTGCATCCAAAAGCAACTGCGTCCGATAGGGGTTATAAATCAGATCGAACACTGCTTCACAATTTGGAAACATACGCAACGAAATGGGTGCCACTCCGGTATTCGGATACATCCCCAGCGGGGTGGTATTGACAATCCACTGTGCATCGGCGTGCTGTTCCAAATGATCGTAATTGTCCTCACCTTGCCTTGAGATCACGCGGACATCGGCTCCTTTTTGGCGAAGAACATAGCAAACGGTAACCGCTGCGCCCCCACTTCCCAATACAAGCACTTTTTTCCCTCTTGGATTTTTTTCACAGGCAATCATCGCCTCAAAACCCGCTGCATCCGTATTATCTCCGTATAAGCTGCCATCCTCACAACGCACAATGGTATTCACACTGCCGATTTCTTTTGCAATTTTCGATAATTTGGCACAATAGGGAATGACTGCTTTTTTATATGGAATTGTTACGTTTATGCCATCAAACGCAGTCGTTTCAAAAAAATCCCCCAACCGTTCAGGCGAGATCTCAAATAATTCATAGCTATAGTCACAGAGCATTTTATGTATTTCAGGGGAGCGGCTATGCCCCAATCGCTCGCCCAACAACCCGCATCTCATACCAACTGCTCCGTGAGATCTTTTTGATATTGCCGACTTTCTTCGAACAGTGCAAGCCAAAAGTTTTGCGCGTAGGAACGAAGCTCTTTGGGGATTCTCTCCGCTAATTGAGTTAATTTTTCATTTTCTCGATTCTGATCGAAAATAGGCAAGTTGTTTTGTTTTTTGTAGTCGGCAATTTTTCCGACAGTTTCCATACGCGCTGTAAATAAATTCAAAAGTTGTGTATCTATTGTGTCGATTTCTTCTCGCAAGCTATTTAAATCCATAAGTATCTCCCTAGACTTTCATCAGTGCATCATAGACGGCAATCGCGGCAGCAGCTTCAAAACATGGCACAGCACGCGGAACAATACAGGGATCATGTCGGCCGTGTATTTCCAAATTGACCGTTTCTTTGCCCGAAAAACTGACGCTCTCCTGCATACGAGCAATCGACGGCGTAGGTTTCACGACGGCGCGAAAAACAATTGGCATACCGGAGGTAATTCCACCCAAAATACCACCGTGTCGATTCGTCTTGGTACGAACCGTATCACCATCAAATACAAAGGCATCATTGTTTTCACTGCCACGCAGGGTAGCGGCGGCAAACCCGTTTCCAAATTCGATTCCCTTGACAGCGGGAATTGCAAATACGAGACGGGCAATTTGATTTTCCATTCCCTCAAACATCGGTTCACCCAGTCCAACCGGAACACCCACAATCAAACACTCAACAATCCCACCCACAGAATCCAAATCACAACGCGCTTCTTCTATGATTTGACGCATTTTGATGCCGACATCGGGGTCCTGTACGGGAAAGGCCGACTTTGTTAGCGTTTCTAACATTTCCGCCCTTGTATGAATTGGATCAAAGGGGATATCCTGCACATCCGCGATCGAAGCGATATGCGCCGCAATGAAAATACCACGACGTTTCAATAACTGAATACAAATTCCACCCGCAATACAAAGCGCGGCTGTCAATCTGCCCGAAAAATGGCCGCCACCGGAAGGATCTTGGAAGCCCTTGTATTTCATTTGTGCGGTATAATCGGCATGACCGGGACGGGGAACATCTGCATTATAATCGGATTTTTTGAAATTTTCGTTGCGAATGATTGCGGTAATCGGTACACCGCAAGTATGATTGTCCAAAAGACCCGATAAAAATTCCGGTTTGTCTGTCTCTTTGCGCGGTGTAGACCAGTTCTGTCTGCCCGGTGCGCGGCGTTCCAAAAACGCGGACAGTTCCTCCATATTGATCTCTTCCCCTGCCGGGATTCCATCCAAGGTCATACCAATCGCGGGCGAATGCGACTGTCCAAAAATAGACAACTTGATCGCACTTTCAAAAAAACTACTCATCCAACCCCTCCTCAAGCAGGTGCTTACCCAAACAATCCAAATCTCGCCAGAAATTAGGATACGATTTCCGCACAGCCTGCGCGTTGTGAATCACAACTGCGTCTGTGCAGGCTGCCGATGCAATTGCTGCCATCATGGCAATACGATGGTCACCAAATGAATCTACCACCCCACCCTTTAGGCGGGAGACACCATCTATCACAAGACCGTCCTCCACTTCAGTGACCTGCGCACCCAGCGCATTGAGCGTCACGGTCACGGCGTGCAAACGATCCGACTCCTTGAGCCGCAATCTGCTTGCATTGCGAATGATCGTAGTTCCCTCTGAAACTGCGCCCAATGCCGCTAAAATCGGAACCAGATCCGGTATATTTGCTGCGTCTACATCAAAGCAACGACGTTGTCCTTCACAAACACCATAGGTTCCATCCAATTCACGCAAACCGGCACCAGCCAGATATTCCATAACGGCACGATCTCCCTGCATTGCGTTGCCCTGTAGACCGGAACAGCGTACATCACCGCCCGGCATAGCACCGGCGCAAAGCCAAAAGGCTGCATTTGACCAATCCCCTTCTACCTCCGCTACACCACAACTCCGATACGTCTGTCCCCCCGGAATCGCATAGCCATCGGCAACACGCTGGGACGATACACCAAACTGCAAAGCATATCCACGCGTCATCTGTATATAATCGGCAG
>JAVVSI010000158.1:0-3745 GCA_036654315.1 Evtepia sp.
TGATTAAATTGGGACTTGTGCCATACGGTGAAATTATAGATACAGACGAAAATGCACCGACACTGACCTTTAATACGATTGGTCGTCATCAGTCGAGACTCGTGCGGACGCGTGTTGCTTCCAACAAATCGCCGTGGCTCATGAATACAAAAGTCGATGATATCTATACCGTTCCGATTTCCCATGGTGAGGGTCGTTTCCTCGCCGCCGATGCGTTGACACTGGAACTCGCCAAAAATGGGCAAATTGCAACCCAGTATGTAGACTTAAACGGAATTCCGACCGGTGATATCCACTTTAACCCGAATAACTCTGCCTTTGCAGTTGAGGGTATTACCTCACCGGATGGACGTGTTTTCGGAAAAATGGGGCATTCTGAGAGAACCGGAACCGGCTTATATCAAAACGTACCCGGCGAATATGATATGCACCTATTCCAATCTGCAACCGAATATTTTAAATAAAGGAGAGACAGTTATGGCACATTATTATTCTGAACCCTCGCATACTTTTAGCGAATATCTGCTGATTCCGGGCTACACCTCTGAGGAATGCAGACCGGATAACGTCTCTTTGAAAACACCGCTTGTGAAATTCAAGAAGGGGGAAGATGCCCCGATTACGCTGAATATTCCGCTGGTTTCTGCTATTATGCAGGCGGTTTCCGATGATAAGATGGCGGTTGCACTTGCAAAAGAGGGCGGAGTTTCCTTTATTTTCGGCTCTCAGTCCATCGAAAGCGATGCGGCAATGGTCGCACGCGCCAAAGGATATAAGGCAGGTTTTGTTTCGAGCGATTCCAACCTGAAACCAACGGCCACACTGGTAGATGTTTTGGCACTCCTAGAGCAAACCGGACACTCGACTATGGCAGTCACGGAGGACGGTTCTCCGAATGGAAAACTTGTGGGGATTGTGACCAGCCGTGATTATCGTGTGAGCAGAATGCCCTTGGAATGTCGCGTTGCGGATTTCATGACACCGGCAGATCGGCTGATCACCGCACCGAAAGATATTTCACTCAAACAGGCAAACGATTTGCTGTGGGATAAAAAACTCAACGCACTTCCTGTTGTCGATGAAAATGACTGTTTGCAAAGTTTCGTATTCCGTAAAGACTATTCCTCACATAAAGAAAATTCGCGTGAGTTGTTGGACAATGAAAAACGCTACGTCGTTGGTGCGGGTATCAATACGCTCGACTATGAAGAACGGATTCCTGCCCTTGTTGCAGCCGGTGCGGATGTTCTTTGCATTGATTCCTCCGAAGGATATTCGGTGTGGCAGAAGCGTACACTTGAGTATGTTCGTGAGAAATACGGTGATACTGTTAAGGTAGGTGCGGGTAACGTCGTAGATCGTGAGGGCTTCCTTTATCTTGCAGAAGCCGGTGCAGATTTTGTCAAAGTCGGAATTGGCGGCGGCTCTATCTGTATCACAAGAGAGCAGAAGGGAATCGGTCGCGGACAAGCAACTGCAATCATTGAAGTTTCTGCTGCGCGTGATGAGTATTTTGAAAAGACGGGCATTTATGTTCCGATTTGTTCCGATGGCGGAATTGTCTTTGATTATCATATGACATTAGCACTTGCTATGGGTGCAGACTTTTTAATGCTTGGTCGTTATTTTGCGAGATTTGATGAAAGTCCGACCAATAAGTTGAATGTAAACGGCACTTATGTCAAAGAATATTGGGGTGAAGGTTCCAACCGCGCCCGTAACTGGCAGCGTTATGACCTCGGCGGAAAGAGTGATTTGTCTTTTGAAGAGGGCGTAGATTCTTACGTCGTTTATGCAGGTAGCTTGCAGGATAACGTGGCAAAAAGCCTTTATAAAGTTCAGTCCACTATGTGTAACTGTGGTGTGACCAATATCCCGGATTTGCAGCAGAACGCAAAAATAACACTCGTATCCGCCACCAGTATCGTAGAGGGCGGGTATCACGATGTGACACTCAGATCTACGAACGCAAACGTCTAAACGGTACTATAGATAATGAGGTGTAACGAATGAGAAGCGACATTGAAATTGCACAAGCGTGTGAGATGAAACACATCCTAGATATTGCCAAAAGTGCCGGAATTGATTCCGCAGATTTGGAACAGTTTGGAAACTACAAAGCAAAAGTTTCTGCGCCACCAAACGAGGATCGTCCCGATGGAAAACTCATCCTTGTCACCGCAATTACCCCAACGCCGGCAGGGGAGGGGAAAACCACAACCACAGTCGGTCTGGCGGATGGACTCCGTAAAATAGGCAAAAACGCGTTCGTCGCACTCCGTGAACCCTCACTTGGACCTGTTTTTGGTCTAAAAGGCGGTGCGGCCGGGGGTGGTTATGCACAAGTTGTGCCGATGGAAGATATCAATCTTCACTTTACCGGTGACTTCCACGCAATCGGCGCAGCCAATAACCTACTTGCCGCTATGCTGGACAACCATATCTATCAAGGCAACGCGCTGGAGATTGATCCAAAATCAATCACATGGCGGCGTTGTGTCGATATGAACGATAGACAACTGCGTAATATTGTGGATGGTCTTGGCGGTCGTGTCAATGGTGTGCCGCGTGAAGATGGCTTTGATATTACTGTCGCTTCTGAAATTATGGCAATTCTTTGCCTCTCAACTTCAATTTTGGACTTGAAAGAACGCCTCGGACGTGTTATTGTAGGGTACAGTTATGATGATAAACCGGTTACGGCGGCTGATCTACACGCAGCCGGTGCTTTAACGGCACTTTTGAAAGATGCCCTGAAGCCAAATCTCGTTCAAACATTAGAGGGTACCCCTGCATTTATTCACGGAGGCCCGTTTGCGAATATCGCACATGGATGCAATTCGATTATGGCAACGCGTACCGCCTTAAAGTTGGGGGACTACGTTGTCACAGAGGCCGGATTCGGCGCAGATTTGGGTGCCGAAAAATTCCTTGATATCAAATGTCGTATGGCGCATTTGAAACCATCCGCCGCTGTCGTTGTCGCAACGGTGCGGGCATTAAAACACCACGGTGGTGCTTTGAAGGCGGATTTGACAAAGGAAGATTTCATCGCACTCGAACGCGGTATTCCAAACCTTTTACAGCATGTTGAAAATATCACTCAAGTGTTTGGTCTGCCTTGCGTGGTTGCCATTAACCGCTTTCCCATGGATACAGAAGCCGAACTTGCGTTCATTGCGTCAAAATGTCGGGAACTGGGTGTGAATGTTGCACTGTCTGAGGTTTGGGAAAAAGGCGGTGAGGGCGGTAGAACGCTTGCAGAGGAAGTGGTACGGCTCTGCGATTTGCCCAATCACTTTCAAGCAAGTTATGATTTGGATGCAACGATTGAAGAAAAACTCAGAACCATTGTGCAAAAAATTTATCACGGAAAAGATGTGCTTTTGACACCAACTGCGCAAAAACAGGCAGTGAAACTGACAGAGCTTGGTTTTGGCGGATATCCGATCTGTATGGCGAAAACGCAGTACAGCTTTTCCGATAATGCCGCATTGCTTGGCGCACCGAAAGATTTTACCGTGACCGTCCGTAGTTTGAAAATTTCTGCGGGTGCAGGGTTTATCGTTGCGTTGACGGGAGATATTCTTACGATGCCGGGATTGCCTAAAGTACCGGCGGCGGAGAAGATTGACGTAGACGAAAGCGGCAAAATCTTAGGATTGTTCTAATTTCAACTGCGCCGCAAGTCTGACCATTAAAGTCTTTTGTCCAGTTTTCTTCAGAAAAATGGCAGGATCCAAGG
>JAVVSI010000159.1:0-3736 GCA_036654315.1 Evtepia sp.
GACCCGGTTTGCAGCGTGTCAAGGCGACGGTATTGGTTGATAATGCCGCCGGAGTCGGCGTAGTGGGGACTGATTACAGTATTGCCGTGAACGTAAGATAAGGAGAACATATGACACAAATTGCACGCGTAAAAAAGACGCAAGATGATGGAATGGCAGAAATCGCAGTGGATCGAAAATCAGCCTGTGCGCATGACTGCGGTGACTGTGCAGGCTGTTCTAAAATGGTAGAAATGGCAGCAACTGTTGTGATTGCCGAAAACAAGATAGGCGCACAAAACGGAGATATTGTCCTTGTGGAAAGTAGTAGTGCCGGTATCTTGACGGCAGCCATGATGGTTTATATTGTACCGTTTGCTCTGTTTTTTATCTGCTATGGGATTGGTGCTGCTCTGAATATGCAGGAAAACTTTCGGATTCTGATTTCCTGTATTGGTTTTGTAGTTGGAATCGGTGGGGCGATTTTCTGGGATCGCCGAGAAAAAAAACAACATAATTTGCGATTTTCGATTGTAGAGATTAAGGATGCGTTTACGAAGTGAGCGTTCGAAACAGTTTGCAAATCGAAGCAGGAAAAAATGTGTCAAACCATCGAGTTCTGCCCGATGGGGCGCAGTTTTGAAAATGAGGAGGTGCTTCGTATGATTCGGAGTATGACGGGCTATGGCAGGGGAGAAGCGTTTCTCCACGATCGAAGTATTACAGTGGAACTACGTGCGGTCAATAATCGATATCTCGATTGTGCTGTGAAAATTCCGCGCGCGTATATTTTTGCGGAAGATACGATCAAAACGAGAGTACAGGAAAACATAGCCAGAGGAAAAATCGACGTTTTTGTAACAATCGACGCAAGTCGTGCGGAAACGACGGAAGTACGTCTGAATAGACCTGTTGCCGATGGGTATTACGCAGCACTTGTTACTTTGCGCGATGTCTATAAACTGCATAGTGAGCCATCGGTTTCACTGATGGCAGGACTTCCGGATATTTTCATTGTGGAAAAGAAGCAGGAAGATTTGGAGCCGATCAAAGAAGATATCGGCATTGTGTTGGATCTTGCGATTGCCGATTTCCAGAGTATGAGAGCGCGTGAGGGCGAAAAGCTGACGCAAGATATCCAAAACCGTGCGGCAACGATTGCAACACTTCTCGCACAAGTGGAAGTACGCGCTCCGATTACGGTATCGGAATATCGGGAAAAATTGCAAAAGCGTATGACAGAAGTGTTGGAAACCTGTGATGAAGCGCGTATTCTAACGGAAGCCGCCATTTTTGCGGACAAGATCGCTGTGGATGAAGAGACTGTTCGTTTGCGTAGCCATTTGTCTCAGCTTGCAAAGATTCTGAGCGAGGGCGGGACTGTGGGGCGGAAATTGGATTTTTTGGTACAGGAGTTTAATCGCGAAGCGAATACAATTGGTTCCAAGTGTAGTGATCTTGTCATCACGGGCGTTGTCATTGAGATCAAGGGCGAGATCGAAAAGATCAGAGAACAAGTCCAAAATATAGAGTAGACGCACTGTTTGTGTGCGGAACGATTCAAATTGGTCGAAAATTGACTGATTGGATTTTAAAGCAATGGGGGAGAGTTGGCTGTTTGAAATTGATCAATATAGGATTTGGGAACATGGTTTCCGCAAATCGTCTGATTGCTATCGTTGCGCCGGAATCCGCGCCGATTAAACGCATGATCCAAGAAGCGCGTGACCACGGGACGTTGATTGATGCGACCTATGGCCGTCGTACCCGCGCTGTTTTGATTACAGATAGTGACCATGTGGTCTTGTCTGCATTACAACCCGAGACGGTTGCAGGGCGTTTGAACGGACGCGAGGCTCCGGCAGAAGAGGAGGAGGAAACGACATGAAAGACAAGGGAACTCTGCTTGTGATTTCCGGTGCATCGGGTGTTGGGAAAAGCACAGTGATATCGGAGGTCATGGCAGCACGAAGCGATCTTTATTTTTCGGTCTCTTTTACCACACGCACAGCCAGACCCGGCGAGGTAAATGGGAAGAATTACAATTTTGTAGATCGTGCTGCGTTTGAAGCAATGATTGCAGACGATGAATTTTTTGAGTACGCCGAATATATTGGCAATTACTATGGTACATCCAAAAAGTTGATTTTTGAAAAACTGGAGCAAGGTATCAGTGTTTTACTTGACATTGAGGTGCAGGGTGCGGCGAACGTGAAAGCACGCGCCCCCGAAGCCGTTCTTGCCTTTTTGATTCCGCCCTCTTTTGATGAGTTGGCGCGTCGTTTGCGTGCCAGAAACACAGACAGCGAAGAAAAGATACAGGATAGATTGACGCGTGCGCGGGAAGAATATGCTGAGATTCCAAAGTATGACTACATAGTAGTCAACGATACGGTTGCGTCTGCCGCAAACGAAGTTCTTTCCATATTGACTGCAGAAACCTGCCGTATGAAAAATCGGCTTCACTTGACAGAAGGAGTGTAATATATTATGATGCTTTATCCCGCTATGAATGAATTACTGGAAAAGGTTCCTAGTCGTTATCAGCTTGTCAACGTCGTTGCGTTTCGGGCCCGTCAAATTTCTGAGGAAGCAGAAGCAGATCAGATTTCTCTGGAAGATAAACCGGTTAGTATTGCGATTCGGGAAGTAGCGGAAGGCCGCTTGTCGGGTCCCGCAATCGACTGGTAATACGGCGTATTGCAAATGATACAGAGCAGAATTGAGGCGATTCTATCAAAACGGCAAAAATTGCAGTCTCAGCTGCGACATTCGCAATTGACAAACCATACACATATCGTATTCCACCCGAATTGACTGCGGTGTGTCCGGGTATCCGGGTTTTGGTTCCATTCGGCAGCGGGAATCGTCGCAGCGAGGGACTCATCCTATCTGTTTCCGAGGAAGATGGAAACGAAAAGTTGAAACTGATTCTGATGGCACTGGATGATCGCCCTGTCTTGGATCATAATGCCTTAAAACTTGCGCTCTGGATGCGCGAACGATGTTTTTGCACGGTCTACGCCGCCGTACTGACCATGCTCCCAACCGGTTTATGGTACACATTCCGTGATGAATATTGCCTCGCGCCGGGGGTTGACCGTGCCGCTTCCATCGCGGGCGAGTCCAAAAAGGCAAAAATGGTTTTAGAGCTTATTTTTGCCTCCGGAGGGAAAGCAGATTTTGCACAGATCAAGGCTGTGTTTGGTACGGATGATCCAAAACCGACCTTGAAAAAGCTAATCGGTGAAAAGATATTGATTTTGGAAAGTGCGATGAAGCGTAAGGTGGGCGATAAAACGGAAAAAATCGCCACCTTAGTGTTACCGCCGGAAGAGGCATTGGCTGCCGTTGCGAAGAAGCGTGCGACGGCAGCGATGCGTTATGCAGTGACTGAATTGTTGTGTAAGATTGGGAGCGCGTCCACAAAAGAGATCTGTTATTTTACAGGCGCATCCTTGCCTACATTAAAGAGTTTGGAGCGCAGTGGGATTTTAAAATTGGAGAAGCAGGCTGTTTTCCGGCGCGCATTGCCTCAGTTTGCGGCAAAAGCGGAGCCGATTGCTCTGAATGATGAGCAGCAGTTTGCATATGAAGGTTTGCTTGCGCTTTGCGATTCCGAAAAGCCGGAGGCGGCACTTCTTTATGGTGTCACAGGGAGTGGCAAGACACAGGTTTATATCAAACTGATTGAGTACGTTTTAAAGAAGGGACAGACAGCGATTGTATTGGTTCCTGAAATTGTACTGACACCCAA
>JAVVSI010000160.1:0-3697 GCA_036654315.1 Evtepia sp.
CGAAGAACTGCGTGACTGGCAGTTTTATCGTGTACTTGCGCGTCATGTCGGGGGCGGAGCCGGACGCATCTTTTCCGGGATCTCGGCCGACGAGTGGAGACACGCAAAACGCCTGTCTGCGGCTTATTTTCTGATCAGCGGAATTCGATATTTTCCGGAACCGACGGGGGCGGTTCCGTTGGGGTCGTACTTAGGGTCATTGCGTGATCGTTTCATGGGAGAACAAAACGGAGCTGCGGCTTATTTATCCGCTGCGGAAGGCTGTCGGGATGCCTGCCTACGGGAACTTTTTTTAGCGCATGCGAAAGAGGAACAGGGACACGCGAGACTGATTCGCGGTATTGTTGAGCAGTTATAATCCGCTTCTGCCAACTTTGTGAGTTGATCGCCCGCAATGCGATAGACTGTCCAGTCCTGCATGGCTTCCGCGCCCAGTGACAGATAAAAATCAATGCTTGGCGTGTTCCAATCCAAGCACCACCATTCCAATCGACCGCAGCGGCGTTCGACTGCGATTTGCGCAAGCTTTTGTAAGATGCTTGTTCCGTATCCGCAGTTTCGATAAGGGGATCGTACGAATAGATCTTCCAAATAGATCCCGGCGCGTCCGAGAAAAGTGGAGAAGTTATGAAAGAAAAGGGCGAAGCCGATTTCGGTTCCGTCTTTGTATGCCAGAAGCACTTCGGCCTTTTTTTGTTCAAAAATCCATTCTTCCAAAAGGGCTTCCGTTGCAATGACTTCGGAAGCCATTTTTTCGTAGCTTGCGAGTTCTTTGATAAAAGACAGAATGAGGCCGATATCGTCACGAGTGGCGAATCTAAATTCTAAATTGTGATTCATTTCAACGTCCTCCGTTTTATGATATGCTTGTTTAAAAAGGTCTGTGGACATTTTCCGAAATCTCGCACAGTGCCTGTGACAATTCCATTTCACATTGTCCGCAGGCGGCGAGGTCGCCCAAGGAGAGCATCCCAACGAGTTTCCCCTGTTCGAGTACCGGTAGACGGCGGATCTGCGAGAGGGACATCAGGTGAGATGCGGTTCTGATATCGTCATCGGGTGAGACGCTGACGCATTTTTTTGTCATGATGCTACGCACCTCAGTCTTTGTGGGATCCTCCTCTGCTGCCACACAGCGCAGAATGATGTCTCGATCCGTGAGCATACCTTGTAGGATCCCATTGCTCTGACAGACCGGCAGTGCGCCGACATTGTGCCTTGCGATCAAGCGTGCTGCCAAGGCTGCACTTTCTTTGGGGTCAATGGAGACAACATTTGGGTTCATAAGTTCTCTGATTTGCATAGGACACCGCCTTTCATACTTAGTATGCGCGGGCATATCCGGCTTATTCGCAATTCTGATCAGAAAGTTCCAAATTGCGTCGGACGGTGGCAAGTCCGCGCCAAGCAAAGGCACGATCTCCGTATTGTTCGCGAAAGGTTCGATTGCTGAGTCCGGTCAAATCGGAACGGGAGAGGTTGACAAGGATTCCCTGCATAAATTCGGGTATATGGGTGGATTTTGGTGCTTGATTGTGGGGACAAGCGCGTTGGCAGAGGTCACAGCCCCAAATAGTGGGAGATTGCTTCATCCATGCGATTTCCTCCGGACTGAGTGTCCCTTTCTTTTGACTGATGCGGGATAAGCAGCGGTCATAATCGCAGCCCTGTTCGGTGAGCGCGGCGGTCGGACAGGCTTTGACACAGGCATAGCATTGTTCACAGGAGGGGGAAGCTTGTGTTTTGCCGACCTGTGTGAGTGTCAGGTCGCTTAAAATAGTGCCAAGAAAGACATAAGAGCCATAGGGTGGAACAATGATAGGCCCATTGTGGCCGCAGATTCCGATGCCTGCCAGTCGGGCGGCAGTGCGTTCGGGGAGCGGTGAATTGTCTACACCCGGGATGAAGCGATGATCCGGATATTGTTTTTTCAGTGTTTCGGCAATCCCCAGAAGCCGTCGCATGACAACACGATGGTAATCTTCCCCACGACAATAGAGAGAAAGGTTTCCGGGGGAGTCTGTTACGAAATAAGAAAACGCGCCAACCATGACACAAGTTGGGTTTGGACAAAGCGTATAGACAGCTTCCAGTGCTTTCGTTGACATAAAAGGAGAGAGGTCGCCAAATTCGGCGACCCCCCATGCTACCGCATCGGCGGCATTCCAAATTTTATTCATAGCGCGGATTATTTTCCGGCCATTTCACGAATGGCGTCACGCAAAGAGAGGTTGACACGACCCTTTTCGTCAATCTCGGTGACTTTGACCCAGATCATATCGCCGACGTTGATGACATCTTCCACTTTTTCCACGCGGTGATCAGCGAGCTTAGAAATATGAACCATGCCGTCTTTTCCGGGCGCGAGTTCAACGAAAGCACCAAAGGTCAACACGCGCACAACTTTACCGTAGTAGAGTTTTCCGATTTCCGGGACAAAGATAATCATGTCGATCATTTTCTTTGCGGCATCACAGCAAGCGGCGTTTTCGGCTGAAATATAAATATTTCCGTCATCCTCGATGTCGACTTTGGCACCGGACTCGGCACAAATTTTCTGAATGACTTTGCCACCGGAGCCGATGACTTCACGAATTTTGTCGGTATCAATTTTCATCTTGACCATTTTGGGTGCATACTGAGAGACTTCGGTACGCGGTGTAGCGATACAAGGCAGCATGATTTGGTCAATGATTTCGCAACGGGCATCTCTTGTAATTTCCAGTGCATCCTTGATAATTTCCATGGTCAAGCCGTCGTTTTTGAGATCCATTTGAATGGCGGTAATGCCTTTTTTGGTTCCTGCGACTTTGAAATCCATTTCGCCGTGGAAATCCTCGACCCCTTGGATGTCGATAAAGGTATTGAACGCGCCATCGTCATCCTGAATCAGTCCACAGGAGATTCCTGCGACCGGTGCGGTAATCGGGACACCTGCATCCATGAGTGCCAGTGTAGAGGCACAGATTGAACCCTGTGAAGTAGAACCGTTGGAGGAAACGACTTCACTGACCACACGGATGGCGTATGGGAATTGCTCCGCAGTGGGCAGGACAGGCTCAAGGGCGCGTTCTGCCAATGCGCCGTGTCCGAATTCACGGCGGTTTGTGGATTTGGAGCCACGCGCTTCGCCGGTGGAGTAGGAGGGCATATTGTAGTTGTGCATATAACGCTTGGAGTCCTCTTCCCAAATGGTATCCAGTTTTTGAGAGGCAGAGAGGGTGTTGAGGGTTGCAATGGCGAGTACTTGCGTTTGTCCGCGGGTGAAGAGACCGGAACCATGGACGCGTGGCAATACACCGACTTCTGCGGCCAAGGGACGAATTTCATTGCGCGCACGGCCATCGACGCGGTGACCTTCCAGAAGCCAAGCTTTGACGATTTTCTTTTGGAATTTATAGGTGATCTCGTCCAAATACTGATCCATGTTTGGATAGTCGGCCAAGAAGAGTGCGTGCCAACGGTCAACCAAAACATTCCAGCGTGCTTCGCGGATGTTCTTATCGTCTGTGTCCATCGCGAGTTTTGCATCATCCAGAGTAGCGTTGACAATTTTGTCAAAGAGTTCGGTATTGAAGTCAGCGTGTGGGTACTCGAATTTTGTTTTACCGACTTCGTCGACCATGTTGGCAATGAAAGCGGTTTGTTTTTTGATTTCTTCCTGTGCGAGGGCGATACCGTCATACATGATAGATTC